>JBDSAN010000425.1:0-6247 GCA_039922115.1 Jatrophihabitantaceae bacterium | reverse complement strand
TTTGTCCTGGCTACCAAGAATGTGACCCAAGCGGATTGAAGCACCACAATGGTGTGACCGGCTCATGTGGGCGAGGAGTGATCATGAGGGATCAAATCCTCGTCCCTTTCCAGGGTCCGGGCGAGGGCGTCGAGCAACTTGCCTGGGGCCAGAAGGGCCTGTGGCAGACCATTCAGCGCGAGGGCGCGTCGGTGTACATGTCCGGGCTGACCCCGCTGCCGGCCGGCACCAGCGTCGAACTGGTCGCCGACATGATCGGGTTCCTGTTCGGACGGCATCAGGCACTGCGTACCCGGCTGCGGCCAGAATCCGATGGCTCGATCCGCCAGGTGGTGTCGGCCTCCGGGGTAACCACGCTCGATGTGGTGGACGCCGGTGATCAGGATCCGGGCGAGGTCGGCAACGCGATCATGGACGAGTACCAGGCCACCGACTTCGACTATCCGAACGAGTGGCCGTTACGCGCAGCGGTGATCCGCAGCAACGGCGAGCTCACCCACATGGCGGCGGTGTACCTGCACACCGCGCTGGATGCCTTCGGACTGCAGGTGCTGCTGGCCGACCTGGCCAACTACGGCTCAGCAACCGCGAGCGAGCCGGTGCAGGCGCTGCACCCGATGGACCAGGCCCGCTGGCAGCAGACGCCGGCCGCGCAGCGCCAGTGCGATGCCTCGCTCAAGCACCTGGAGCGGGTGCTGCGCACCGCACCTGCCCAGCGCTTTCCGGGCCCGGTAGTCGAGGGCGAGCCGACCTTTCCAACGCTGGTCCTTCGCTCACCTGCCACCCGGCTCGCGGTCCGGATGATCGCTCACCGCAAGGCAATGGACACCTCGCAGATCCTGCTCGGCCTGTATGGCATCGCGGTTGCCCGGCAGACCGGCATCGATCCGTTCGTGACGATGCTGGCGGTCAGCAACCGGTTCCGGCCCGGTCTTGCCAACTCGGTCAGCGCGGTCGCCCAGATCAGCCCATGTCTGATCGAGCTGGCAGACATCACCGTGGACGAGGCGATCGGACGCGCCCGACGGGCCGCGGTCAGTGCCTACAAGAACGCCTACTACGACCCGCCGCAGCGAATGGCGCTGATCGACCGGGTCACCAGCGAACTCGGTGAACCGGTTGACCTGTCCTGCTTCTTCAGTGATCGGCGCACCGAACGTGACCAGGAATCTGCCGAGGTCACCGTCGAGCAGGTGCTGGCGGCCCTGGCCGAGACCGAGCACTACTTCGACCCGGCCGCCGAACGGGTCTTCGAGAAGCTCTACCTCAGCGTCGACAACGATGAGGACGCGGTGATCCTGCGGATGTCGGCCAACTCCACCTACCTGCCGCCGGACCTGATGGTGGAACTTGCCCGCAACATCGAGGCAGCAGCGGTCGAGGCAGCCACCGCGCCGGATACGCCGACCCGGGTACGGCCCGCGCCCGCCGCGGTGCTGGCGTGACCGCGCTGGCTGCGGTCGCCAGCTACCTGCCCGATACCAGGGTGCCGATCGGCGCTTTGGCCGGCCGGCTCGGGCTGGCCGACCGCGAGGTACGGGTTTTCCAGCGCTTTCATGGCCTGGATCAGGTTTGCCGCGATCCGGATCGGACGCTGGCCGACCTGCTCTGCTCGGCCACGTCCAACCTGATCGAGCTGCGCGGGCAGGAAAGTCGGGTGCGTTATGTCATTTACACCAGCGGGATGGGGGCAGCCGTCCCCTACCCGCTGAACCCGCTGCACGAGCTGTGCGAGCAGTTCGGGCTGACCCACGCGCACGCGTTCACGATCGCTCACCACGCCTGCGCCGGGATGCTGCTGGCCATCGACATGGCCGGCCGTCTGCTGACCGATGACGGTGACCCGGACGCGCTGGCGCTGGTGCTGTCCGGCGAGAAGACCTTCACCCGGGACGCCGAACTCGTCCCGGAAACCACGCTGTTCGGCGAGGCCGCAGCTGCCTGTCTGGTGTCGGCCGACGGGCCACGGGATCGGTTGCTGTCCTATGTGGCCAGCCTGCGTGGTGACTTCGACGCCTGGCTGGACGAGCCCGCGGTGATGGCCGCTCGCTACACCAGGGCCTACCCGGACTGCCTGGCCGAGGTATTGCTGGGCGCGGTGGAGCAGGCCGGCTTGCAGCTGTCCGACATCGACCTGATCCTGCCGCACAACGTCAACGTGGTGTCCTGGCGGCGGCTGTGCAAGCGCCTGAACTATCCGATCGAGAAGGTGCTGCTGGACAACGTTGGCCTGGCCGGGCATTGCTTCGCCTCCGACGGCCTGATCAACTATCGGACCGCTGCCGACCGTGGCCTGCTGCAACCCGGCCAGCGCTACCTGATCGCGGCCGCCGGGCTCGGCGCGGTCTTCTCGGCGATGGTCTTTCAGCATTGACGCCAGCCTTCAGCAGCCGCCCGACCGACCACCCGTCAGACGAGTAACAGCTATGGAAAACAGGGAGAAACCGCGATGGACCAAGTGATCGATGCCGATCTTCGCCAGCGGGTAGTCGACAGCATCGGACGGCTGCTGCCCCGGGTGCTCAAGCGTGAGGTGGCCGAGCTGCCCGAGAGCGCTCGGCTGTTCGACGAGCTCGGTCTGAGCTCGGCGAGCACCCTGGAGTTGCTGCTGGAGCTGGAGGAGGACCTGGAGATCCAGATCGACGTCGAGGAGATCGACCAGGGCGACCTGGAATCGATCGGCGCGCTGGCCAGCTTCGTCTCGACGCACACGTTGAGCGACGACTGAGCTCGATGTACCGTTCCGGACCGCCACTGGCTCGACCCACGGGGGCACCCTCGGATCCGCTGCGGATCTCGAAGGTGTACCGGCGGGTGTATGACGAGCCGTCGGCCACCGCGCGCGATCCGCGATTGGCCGAGTTTCTCACCGACATGCTTACCCCGTACCAGGTGCAGTTCCGTCCGGACCTGCTTGCTGAGGGCACCGGTCACTCGTTCGGCGAGATGGGCGAGCCGCTGATCGCCGAGATGGCCAGCGAGCACGACCCGGTCGATCTGCTGGTGCTCGCCTTCGCGATGCACGACCTGCGGCCGGGCCAGGCCACCTCGACCTACCTGAGCCACCTGTGTCCGGGCAACCCGTTGGCATTCAGCGTGTGCGACCAGGGCGATGCCGGCGGCTTCACCGCGTTGCGACTGATCCAGACCTACACCCGTACCGGCGACTTCGCGCACAGCCTGCTGCTGGTGATGGAGCAGACCGCGCTTTACTACGAACCGGATCGCCCGGCCGCCCGGCCGCAACGGCACGCGGCGGTTGCGATCCGGTTCGACGCTGGCGGCCAGGGCCAGCTGGCCCCGGTCCGGCAGCAATCGGCGGTGCCGGCCGATCAGGTCGCTGATCGGTTGCGGGCCGAGCTGGCGGCGCTGACCGCCGGCCGGGACGACGTGACGCTGATTGCCGGCGAGGGGCTGGCCAGCCAGCTGACCAGTCGGTCCGACCAGGTTGACGAGCTCGTGCTCGCGCCGGCCGGCCAGCCGGCCACCGGCACCTGGTGGGCGCTGGCCGGCGACCTGGACCGCTGGGCCGGCCAGCAGCGGCTGGTGCTGGTCGCCGATTACGAGCCAACGCTGGGGTATCTGTCGATCTGCGCGGTGGACTTCGCCGAGCAGCCGGCAGCGGCCGAACCGGTCGGCGCCGGTCGACGGTCAGCAGCCCGATGAACACTGACGTGGCGATCTGGCTGATCCGGATCGGGCAGCCCGCCGACGTGATCGCTGAGCTGACCGAGCTGCTCGACGAGGACGAGCGGGCGCGGGCCGCGCAGCTCAGCGAGCCGGCCGAGCGGGCCAGCTTCATCGTGGCGCACGGCGCGCAGCGCCAGATCGTGGCCGGCCAGCTCGGCGTGCCGGCGACCACGTTGCGCTGGCGGCAAGGCCGGCACGGCAAGCCGGAACTGGCCGAGCCGGCAATCGAAATCCGGTGCAATCTCTCGCACTCCGAAGAGCTGGCCGCAGTCGCCCTCACCAGCCGGCGTCCCATCGGAATCGACATACAGCGCAGGCAAATCGGCTTCGACCTGGGCCGGATGGCTGAGCGCTACTACCCGGCCGACGAGGCCCGGTTCGTGGCTGCCGGCCGGACCGAGCGGCAGCGCGCCGTCCGGTTCACCGGCCTGTGGACCCGTAAGGAAGCCTGCATCAAGGCTGAGGGTGGCCGGCTGGTGGCCGGCCTGCGGCGGCCGGCGCGCGCCGCCGGACCGACGATCGGCACCGTGCTGGTCGCCGATCCGGCTACGCCGAGCCGTCCTTACCTGGTACGCGACCTGATCGCGCCACCAGGGTTTCATGCTGCGGTCGCCGTCGGCGGCTCGGCTTCGTTTACCGTGGCGCGCCGCTGGTGGGCGCCACGTTCTGAACCTGCACGATCCGATGGTTCCTGATCCCGATGGTTCCTGATCCGATGGCGGTGGAGAAATGCTAGACAGTCCAGTCGAGGTGGCCCAAGCACCGGCGAGCCCGGCAGCCGATGATGGTCGGCCGCTGGCCACCGACGTGCCCGGGGTGTACCTGTATCCGGGCTCCTTCGAGGACGTGATTGCCGGTCTGCGGCGAGGCATCGCCCTGCTGGCCGCCGACGAGCCGTTCAGCAGGCTGGCCATCCCGCCGGTGATCTCCCGTCGTACCATCGAAAAGGCCGGTTATGTAAAGGCATTCCCGCACCTACTCGGCACCGTGCACAGCTACACCGGTGAGGGCAAGGCGTGGGCCAAGCTGGCTCCGCTGGTCGAGCAGGGCGGCGACTGGCACGCCGACCAGCAGATCAGCGATCTGGTGCTGCTGCCAGCAGCCTGTTACCCGGTCTACGCCTCGCTGGCTGGCTCGGCCCGGACCGAACCTGCCAAGTTCACCGTGGAGGCCAACTGCTTCCGGCAGGAGGCGACCAGCGAGGTCGGCCGGTTGCGCTCGTTCCGGATGGTCGAACTGGTCACGGTCGGCACCGAGGATTACTGCGTGGCCTGGCGGGCGCACTGGCTCAATCGGGTCGACGAGTGGCTGACCGCGCTGGGCCTGCAGGTCAGCGTCGAGGTCGCCGACGATCCGTTCTTCGGCCCCGGACGCAAGCTGTTCCAGGCCGCGCAACGAGCCCAGGAGCTCAAGCTCGAACTCAAGGTCGCGGTCTCACCAGACCGGATTCAGGCTATCGCGTCAGCTAATTACCACAAGGATCACTTCGGCGAGACCTTCGACATCACGGTGGACGGCGCGCTGGCCAACACCTCGTGCATGGCCTTCGGGATGGAGCGGATCGCGCTGGCTCTGATGAACGTGCACGGACCGACGCTGGCCGACTGGCCAGCCGGCGTCCGCTCGCTGCTGGGTGCGTGAGGGCGGTGACGATGACCGATCCGCAACTGACCGGCTCGGCTGCCGGCTCGTCCGACCAGCCTGGGCCGGCCGAGTTCTACCGCACGATCCGGCTGATCCGCCGGTTCGAGGAACGCTCGCTGGAACTGACCAAAGCCGGTGAGATCGTCAGCGGTATGCATCCCTGCATCGGACAGGAAGCGGTGGCCGCCGGCATGTGCTCGGCGCTGGCAAGCCAGGACATCATGCTCAGCACCCACCGCGGCCACGGCCACTTCCTGGCCAAGGGAAGTGATCCGGCCGTGGTGCTGGCCGAGATGCTCGGCCGGGCCAACGGGATGGACGCCGGCCGGGGCGGGTCGTTTCACCCGTCCGACTTTTCCAGCAACATCTACAACGCAACCGGGACGGTCGGGCACAGCGTGGCAATCGCGGCCGGTATCGCCTGGTCGGTGCAGCAGGACGGCAGCGGCGCGGTCGTGCTGTGCTTCTTCGGCGATGGCGCGGTCAGCCAGGGCGCGCTGCTGGAGGGCTTCAACCTGGCTTCGATGTGGCAGCTGCCGGTGGTCTACGTCTGCGAGAACAACCAGTACGCCACTACCCTGCCGGCCAGCTACGCAATCGCTGGCACCGTCACCGGCCGCGGCGAGGCCTTCGGTATCCCGTCGGAGTCGGTGGATGGTCAGGACGTCCAGACCGTGTACCAGGCGGCCGCTCGCGCGGTTGCCAGGGCTCGTGCCGGCGGCGGGCCGTCCCTGATCGAGGCCAACACCTACCGCTACTACGGGCACCACACCTTCGAGCTGAAGGTGCGCTTGAACTACCGCTCGGCCGAGGAGCTTGATCAGTGGAAACAACGGGATCCGCTGATCATCGCAGCCGATCGGGTGGCTGATCAGACCCGAGCCGAGATCGATGCCGAGGTGGAGCGCGAACT
>JBDSAN010000424.1:0-9714 GCA_039922115.1 Jatrophihabitantaceae bacterium | reverse complement strand
GCGGCGGCGGCCGCCAAGCTGGGTGGTGGCGGCGGTTTCGGCGGTGCCGGTTTCGGTGGCGGTGGCGGGGCGTCCGCCCCGGCGGCCGGCGCCTACCCGGGCCTGATCGGTGGTAGCGGCGGCGCGGGTATCGCCGGGGTGGCGGCCGCCGGCCAGCTCGCCGGTGCGGCCGGCGGCGCGACGGGCGCGGCCGGTGCTTCGGGAATGCCGATGATGCCGATGGGTGGAATGGCCGGTGCCGGTGCCGGCGACCTCGGTGGCCGGCGAATCCCGCCGTGGCTGGTCGAGACCGAGGACGTCTGGGGCGAGTCCTCAGCGGTGTCGCCCCCGGTAATCGGCGAGGACTTCTAACCGCCCCTGCGTTTCCGAGGGTGCCTGCGTCAAGTACTGGTTAGGGCAGTTCTGGCAGCTATTGACCGATAAATTTCATTCTGGTTACGTGAGAGCGCTCCCAGATTGAGAGCACCTTGTCCCGAAAGGTGCACCCCCTCATGCGCATCTCCCGATCTCGACCCGGACGCAGCCGGCCGGCCGTCGCCGCGCTGGCGGTAACCGCGCTCTGCACCGCCTTGCTGGCAGGCACCAGCCTGTCCCCCGCCGCAGCTGTCACCGGACCGCTGCCCAGCATCGAGGACTTCGAAGGCAGCGTGCCGATCAGCACTGCCAGCCCGGGCCTGTTCGCCTTCGGCAGCGACGCCGCCAGCACGCCGACCCTGTCGGTGGTGGCAGCCGCCGATCGGCCCGGCGCCGATTCGACCAACCACGGCCTGGACGTGCCGTACGCCGTCACCGGCTACGGCGGCTTCTCCGACAACCTCAGCACGCCACAGAACTGGAGCGGCTATGCCGGTTTCAGCTTCTGGGTCAAGGGAACCGGCACCGGCGGCCGGGTCGAGTACGAGATCAAGGACGGCGGTGCCGACGGCGAACATGCCGAGTTGTGGCAGGGATTCTTCACCGACAGCACCGCCGGCTGGCAGCAGGTGACCGAGCCGTTCACCAGCATGGTCAAGCGCGGGGACTACCAGCCACCGGGCGCGCCCAGCGACGGGGTGCTCAACCTGACCTCGATGTGGGGGCTGGCGATCAACCTGCCCCAGTCATCCGGGCACCTGGTCTTCGATGACTTCGCGGTGTACGGCCAAGCCACCCCGAAGGTGCGGGCGGCCACCAGCACCTACCTGGTCAGCGCCGGGTCGAGCGCCCAGGTCGGGGTGACTGTCAGCACGCCGGACGGCAGCCCACTCGGCGCGCCGGTCAGCGTCGGCTACACCCTCGGTGGCGGCACGGCAATTGCCGGCACCGACTTCACCGCCGACTCCGGCACCGTGACCTTCGCGGCCGGTTCGCCGTCCGGCGCGGTGCAGAACATCGCGGTGCACACCATCGGCGGCACCCCGCCCGCGCAGGCCAGGACCATCCCGGTGACGCTGAGCGCGACCGGCGCCACGCTGACCGGACCGTCCCCGGTGGTCGTTATCAACGCCCATGGATTGCCTTATCTGAACAAGGCATTGCCGATCGCACAGCGGGTCGCTGACCTGATGTCTCGGATGAGCCTGACCGACAAGGTGGGCCAGATGACCCAGGCTGAGCGGGCTGCCGTGGGCGATGGCACCGACATCGCCAAGTACCGGCTGGGCTCGCTGCTGTCCGGCGGCGGCTCGACCCCGACCCCGAACACAGCGCAGGGTTGGGCCGACATGATCGATGCCTTCCAGACCCAGGCACTTGCCACTCCGTTGCAGATTCCGCTTATCTATGGCGAGGATTCAGTACACGGCGACAACAACCTGGCCGGTGCGACGGTGTTTCCGCAGAACATCGGCATCGGCGCCACCCGCGACCCGGCACTGGCCGAGCGGGACGGTCAGGTCACCGCGACCGAGACCCGGGCCACTGGCGTGCCCTGGGCGTTCTCGCCGTGCATGTGCGTCAGCCGGGACGAGCGCTGGGGCCGGTCCTATGAATCCTTCGGGGAGGATCCAGCCCTGGTCAGCCAGCTGGAAACCATCATCGATGGCCTGCAGGGCAACGGAAATCTGGCCAAGAACACCAGCGTGCTGGCCACCGCCAAGCATTTCCTGGGCGACGGCGGCACCAAGTTCGGATCGTCCACGACCGGGTCGTACACGATTGACCAGGGCGTTACCTATGCGACCCCAGCCCAACTCGATGCGCTGTACCTGGCCCCGTTCAAGGCCGCGGTCAGCAAGGGCGTCGGCTCGGTGATGCCGTCCTACTCGTCCCTGCAGATCGTTGGCAAGGATGCCGCGCCGATCAAGATGCACGCGCGGGCCGACCAGATCACCGGGGTGCTGAAGGGCCAACTGGGCTTCCATGGCTTCGTGATCAGCGACTGGCAGGGTATCGACCAGATCGGCCCGGACTACCTCAACGACGTCAAGGTTGGCGTCAATGCCGGTATCGACATGGTGATGGTGCCTTACAACTACCAGACTTTCACTGCTGATCTGACCTCGCTCAACGGCTCCGGCGCGGTGACCACCGCCCGGATCGACGACGCGGTCAGCCGAATCCTGACCAGCAAGTTCAGCCTCGGCCTGTTCGATCACCCGTTCGCCGACCGCACCAACATTGCCAGCATCGGCGATGCCGCGCATCGCGCGGTGGCCCGGCAGGCAGCCGCCGAATCGCAGGTCTTGCTGAAGAACGCTGGCAACCTGCTGCCGCTCAAGCGAACCGCGAGGGTCTACGTCGCCGGTTCTAATGCCGACAACACCGGTAACCAGACCGGGGGCTGGACGCTGACCTGGCAGGGCCAGTCCGGCAACGTGATTGCGGGTGCCACCTCGATCCTGGCCGGCATCAAGCAGGACGCACCGAACGCGAGCGTCGACTACTCCGCCGACGCATCGGCGCCCACTGCCGGCCATGATGTCGGGGTCGTCGTGGTTGGCGAAACACCTTATGCCGAGGGGGTGGGCGACGTCGGCAACGGTCACACCATGCAGCTGTCGGTGGCCGATCGGGACGCGGTGGACACCGTCTGCGCGGCGATGAAGTGCGTGGTGCTGGACGTGTCCGGTCGGCCGCTGGATATCACCGGCATCGTGCCGTCGGCGCAGGCCGTAGTGGCATCGTTCCTGCCCGGCAGCGAGGGCGCGAGCGTAGCCGATGTGCTGTTCGGCAAGAAGCCGTTCACCGGCCGGCTGCCGTTGAGCTGGGCCAAGGCAGAGAGCCAGCTGCCGATCAACGTCGGTGATGCCAGCTACGACCCGCTGTTCCCGTTCGGTTGGGGCCTGCGAACCGATGTTCCGCGCGCGCGGCTGCAAGCGGTACGTGACCAGCTGGAATCCAGCGGCGGCGCTGGCGCCGCCGTGCGAGCCCTGAACACCGCGCTGGCGGCGAGCAACTGGACCGCCGATGGATCGGTTCGCAAGCCGAGCAGCGTGCTGAGCCTGCTGGCAAAGGTGGCGGCCAAGCTACCGGTCAGCGACTTCAGCCGGGACGACCAGGTGGTCTCGGTTGCGCGGGATATCGCGCAGGCTGCCGTGGTCGCCAAGGGTTCGGCGGCGATGTCGGCCACCGCGTCGCTCACCGCCAACGCCGAGCACAGCGTGCTGATCAACCAGCCGGCAGCCGCGATCGCCGGCTTCAGCAAGGCGTTCAAGGTAGCCAGTTCGATCCGGTTGACCAGCGCGAGTCCAAGCCGGGCGGCGGGAGGCCACGCCGTCTAACCCACCCTCGTCAGCCGCATTGTGCGGCCTGACCTTCCGCGCAGCCACGCCCAAGCCGGAAGTTCGGGGCGCACAATGCGCGTCCGGGCATCTTGTGGGCCAACGGTTGTCGGCGCATGCTTCAGCGCATGGGGACGTGGATGGGCAAGATCAGGGCCGCCCTCGCAGGCAAGAGGAGCCCGGTACCCGCTGAGAAGACCGATGAGGAACGTGAACAGGAACGGCAGGACGCGCAGCGTCTGGAAGCCGCGGAGTACGCCGCAGCGCAGCACAACCTCGCCGCCCGACGCCAGCAGGCGCTCAAAAACCTGATCAAGAAGAAGTGGCCGAACGGGGTCCCGCGCCCAAAGCGCTGACCTAATCACGCACAATGCGCTTACAGAGCTAGCAGCTCACAGCCGGCAGATGCCGGTGAAGTGGCCATGAGCATCGCGTAACCAACCGTTGACAGGGCGTTTGCCCGATGGTTACGTAACCGGTTAATCAACGTAACCGGTTACGTACTTCCGGCCCTGGAGGACGAGTGCTCGCCAAGTCGACCATCTACGAGGTGGCACGTCGCAGTGGAGTTTCCACCGCGACGGTGTCCCGGGTGATGCGAGACGGCCAGGGCTTCTCCGAGCCGACCCGGCAGCGGGTGCTGGCCGCGGCCAGCGAACTCGGTTGGCTACCGAACGGCTCGGCCCGCGGCCTGGCCGAGCGACGGGTCGGCATCGTCGGATTGCTCTTTCCGGACCTGGGCAAGGACGCCGAGGTCGAGAGCGAATCGCCTTTGTTCGTAGACCAGGTGATCCGGGGCGCCGAGCGTGCCGCGACGATCGCCGGCGACGCGGTGCTGATCGCCGCTACCGAGGGCGCCGGTGGCCGGGAGCTCGCTCGCTCAGTCGCCAGCAAGGTGGACGGCCTGGTCGTCATCGCGCGCAGCCTGTCCAGTTCGGACCTGTCGGCGATCGCGCGCAACGTGCCGGTGGTCCAGATCGCCGCCCAGTCGACCAGGCCACGCTTCGATGCGGTGGCAGCCGACAACCACGGCGGAACCCAGCGGATCACCGAGCACCTGCTCGACGAGCACGGCTACCGCGATCTGGCCTTCGTCGCCGGCCCGCCCCAATCACCTGACTCGGTACGCAGGTTCGCCGGCTACTGCGCCGCGCTGCGGGCCGCCGGCATAGCCGAATCCGCCGTCCCGACCGTCCCGGACGCGCACGGCGGGTTCACCGAGGCCGGTGGCGCTCGCGCGCTGCGCGACATCTTGGCCGTCCGAACCCGGCCGCCCCGCGCGGTGGTTTTCGGTAACGACGAGATGGCGATCGGCGCGCTGGCGGTGCTGCGCGAGCACCGGCTGCGGGTGCCGGCCGACGTCGCGATCACCGGCTTCGACGACATCGCCTCGGCCCGGCACGTCCGTCCCGGCCTGACCACGGTCCGGCAACCGATGCGCCAGCTCGGCGAGGAAGCCGTCCGAATGCTGCTGAACCGGCTGGCCGATCCGGATATCGGCCGGCAGAGCCTGATCCTGGCCACCCAGCCAGTGCTCCGCCGCAGCTGCGGCTGCCCGGCTGGCACCACCCGTGCCAGCAGAAGCACCATCTAACCCCTGCACGCTTGATCCCAAGGAGTTGTAGATGACCAGTGCGGATCGCACTGAAACCGACGCTAAACCTGCCGGCAATCCGGAAACTGATGCGCGCGCCGATTGGGAGCAGCGAATCTACCTACGGCTGACCGACACCGGCTCTGCCGATCCGAGCACCGCGCTGCCGGCTCCGGCCGGCTTGGCCGCCGAGCCCGGCCTCGGGCACGTCCGGCTCAGCTGGCAACCGGTGCCCGGAGCGGCCGGTTACCTGATCGAGCGGCGCGATGGCGAGGGTGAACCGCACCTGGTCAGCCACGGCGGCAGCGACGTTCCGGCCGTGCCTGGTTGCGCATTCGCCGACACCGGGCTGGCCGACGGGCAGCCCTACAGCTACCGGGTCGCCGCGGTGACCGGAGCCGAGTTCCCGGCCTGGCACTGGAGCGAGCCGGTCCGGTCCAGCACTGACCCGAGCCGGCCGCCGGCGATCACGCTGGCCGTCGAGGCCGATCAGGTGGCTGGCCAGCTACAACGGGTCTGGCAGATGGTGGGCAGCGAGCGGCTCAGCCAGTTGCGGCTGGGCGTTGATCCCGACAGCACTGATCCGAACGCTCATCAGATCGGGCCCGAGTTCGCCGAGGCGCTGCGAATTGCCCATGACGAGCTGGGTGTTCGCTACGTCCGGGCGCACGCGATCCTGCACGACGACAACCAGGTGGTCAGCCGGGACGCCGAGGGCAACCTGCACTATGACTTCAGCATCGTCGACGAGCTCTACGACCAGATCCTGGCGATCGGCATCCGTCCGATCGTGGAGCTGTCCTTCATGCCGGCGGCACTGGCCGCCAACCCGGACGAGACCGTGTTCACCTACCGGGGCATCATCAGCCCACCGGCCGATTGGGCCGAATGGCGCGCGCTGATCGCTGAGCTGACCCAGCACCTGGTGGACCGCTACGGCATCGACGAGGTCGCCCAGTGGGGCTTCGAGGTGTGGAACGAGCCGAACCTGGTGGTGTTCTGGACCGGCAGCCAGCAGGACTACTTCAGGCTCTACGCCGAGGCCGCCCGCGCGGTGAAGTCGGTGGACAGCCGACTGCCGGTGGGCGGGCCGTCCACCGCGGCCAGCGAGTGGATCGAACCGCTGGCCGCCTACGCCGAGCAGCACGACCTGCCACTGGACTTCGTCACCTCGCACACCTACGGCAACCTGCCGGTCGATGCCCAGCCGGCGCTGCGCAGGCACGGCTTCGACAAGGCGCCGATCTGGTGGACCGAATGGGGGGTCGGGTCCACCCACTACGGGCCGATCCACGACGGCGTGATCGGCGCGGCCTTCGTGCTGAGCGGTTACGCGGCCGTGCAGAACCGGATGGATGCCTTGGCCTACTGGGTGATCAGCGATCACTTCGAGGAGCTTGGCCGGCCACCCCGGCTGTTTCACAACGGCTTCGGCCTGCTGACCGTGGGCAACCTGCGCAAGCCCCGGTACTGGGCGGTCGCGCTGGCCGAGCAGCTGGCCGACGACCTGCTCCGCACCGAGCTGTCCGGCGACGGTGCCGAAGTGCTGGTGCAGGCGCTGGCCAGCAAGCATCCGGACGGCCGGATCGACCTGCTGCTCTGGAACGGCACGATCAACGCCGAGCTGATGGACGGTGACCCCCGGCTGGATCGCGAGGTCGAGATCAGGCTGTCCGGACTGGCCGAATCGAGCTACCGGGTGTCGGTGGCTCGGGTCGATGAGCTGCATTCGAACGTGCTGCAGGGCTACCCGGACGGTCTGGACTGGCCGGATCAGGAGCAGTGGCGATTGCTGCGCGCTGCCGACCGGCTCGACCAGCGCCAGCTTGCGGACCTGACCGTGGCCCAGGGCAGCGGGCAACTCACCATCACACTGCCGATGCCGGCAATCGCGCGGATCCGGCTGACCCCCGGCGCGTCCGCCACCCCCAGCCACGAGGAGACCGTCGGATGACATCGAGAATGCTCAGAAAATCATTGCTGATAGCTACTGCCGCGACGCTGACCGCGACCGGCCTGTCGGCGTGCAAGGGGCACCCGCAGGCGGCGGCCGGCGGGTCCGGCACGCTGACCATCTCCGGCGACGCCGGTAACCCAACCCTGGTCGAGAACTTCAACCCGTTCCAGCCCTCGACCGAGCTGCACGGCACCTACCTGCTGTACGAGCCGCTGGAGATTCGCAGCCCGATCGATGGCAGCTACACCCCCTACCTGGCCACCGACTACAAGTTCAGCAATCCCACCACCCTGCAATACACCATCCGGCAAGGGGTGGAGTGGAGCGACGGCAAGGACTTCACCGCCGCGGACGTGGTATTCACCTTCAACCTGCTGAAGAAGTACCCGGCGCTGGACAGCACCGGCGTCTGGCAGCAGATCACCGGCGTCGCGGCCACCGGCAACACCGTGACCTTCACCTTCAAGCAGCCGAACGTGCCGTTCGCCGGGGTGCTGGCCGGCACCCCGATCGTCGCCGAGCATGTCTGGAGCGGCGTCGGTGATCCGACCAAGTACGCCAACACCAGCCCGGTCGGCACCGGACCGTTCACCCTGGACAAGTTCGCGCCGACCCAATACACCCTGAAGAAGAATGGTGGTTACTGGCAGGCTGACAAGGTCGCCCCGAGCGAGGTGGTCTTTCCCGCCAAGGCCAGCAACTCCAGCACCGAGCAGCTCGATGCCACCAGCGGAAAGTTCGACTGGTCCTATGACTTCCTGCCCAACGTCAAGCAGACCTTCGTCTCGCGCGACTCGCAACACAACACCTACTGGTTCCCGCCAGGCGGCGCGATCGGGCTATTCCTCAATGATCGCAAGGCACCTTATTCCGACGTGAACTTCCGGCGCGGGGTTTCGCTGGCCCTGAACCGGACCGCGATCGCCACCAAGGCGGTCAACGGCTACCTCGATCAGGCCAGCCAGTCCGGCCTGATCCTGCCCAACCTGCAGAAGTGGCTGGATCCGAGCCTGCCCAACCAGGGCAAGGTCAGCCAGGACAGGACCGCGGCGCTGGCGGCATTCAGCCAGGCCGGCTACACCATGCGGGGCAACAAGCTGGTTTCGGCAGCGGGTAAGGCAGCCAGCATGACCATCGTGATGCCGCAGGACTTCAGCGACTGGGTGGCCGCGGCCAAGGAGGTCACCAACCAGCTGGCCGGTGTCGGCATCAAGGTGAACCTGGACCTGCCGCAGTATGCCCAGTATTCCAAGGCAACCCAGGCCGGCACCTTCGATGCGGCGATGGGTGGCTTCGGCGGGACGGGTGACCCGTACACCGACTTCAACAATGCCCTCAACAGCGCCTTCGCCGCCCCGGTGAACACGCCGACCGGCAACAACTTCGAGCGGTTCTCCGACCCCGGCGTGGACAGCGCGCTGGCGACCCTGGCCAAGGCCACCGACGAGGCAACCCAGCAGCAGGCCACCTACGCGCTGGAGCAGGCCATGTTCACCAAGGTGCCGGTGGTGCTGATGTACTACGGCGGCAGCTGGGGCCTGTTCTCCACCAAGAACTTCACCGGCTGGCCGTCGGAATCCGACCCGTACACGCTGCCGACCAACTACACCAATGCGCTGCTCACCGTCCTCACCCATCTCAAGAAGGCGTGATCGTGGCGCGCGGGTACGACCTGCTCGGGTATGGCAGGTGAGCTAGCAATGCGATATCTCGCGGGCAAGGTGGCGGTGTTCATCGCAACGCTGTGGGCGGCGGTCACGCTGAACTTCCTGCTGCCACGGTTGATGCCGGGCTCGCCGGTGGACGCGGCGCTGGCCAAGCTGGCTCAGGGCGGCACCCCGATCACGAATGCCGAGCGCCGCGCGGTGGAAATCCAGCTCGGCTCACCGCACGGCAACGTGTTCGCCCAGTACGGCGACTACCTGGCCAACATCGTCCGGCTGAACTTCGGCAGGTCTTACTCCTATCCGAACGAGACGGTCGCGCACACCATCGGCAAGGCCTTGCCGTGGACGCTGGTGCTGGTCGGGGTCACCACCGTGTTCGCGTTCCTGATCGGCACCCTGCTGGGAATCTATGCCGGTTGGCGGCGTGGCCGGATGGCTGATACCACCGTCACCGTCGGTGCGACGTTCTTCGCCGCCTTCCCGCCGTTCTGGCTCGGCCTGCTGCTGCTGTACGTGCTCGCCTACCAGCTCGACTGGTTCCCGATCAAGGGCGGCTACAGCGCCGGCCTGAGCCCGGAGCTGTCTGGTTACTTTCTCAGCGACGCGGTGCAGCACAGCGTGTTACCGGCGCTCACGCTGGCGATCACATCGCTGTCCGGTTGGGTTTTCGGCATGCGAAACAACATGATCAACACCCTGGGCGAGGACTACGTGACCTTCGCGGAAGCCAATGGTCTCCGCACCCGGACCGTGGCGCTGCTCTATGCCGCCCGGAACGCCCTGCTGCCCAACGTG
>JBDSAN010000423.1:0-4889 GCA_039922115.1 Jatrophihabitantaceae bacterium | reverse complement strand
GCGCCGAGTACCGCCACCTTGGTGCCCCGGTAGCTGCCATCCAGCAGGTCCAGGCCCAACTCGACAGTGCGGGCCCGCCGGCGCTGGTTGATCTCGTCCACGTCGCGCAGGAACGACACGGCCTGATCGACGCCAAGCTCGCCGGCCCGGGCGATGAAGGCGCGGATGTCCTTGGGCAGGCAGCCACCACCGAAGCCCAGCCCCGCGTTGAGGAACCGCCGGCCGATCCGCACGTCGTGCCCGATCGCGTCGGCCAGCTGGGTCACGTCGGCGCCGGTCACCTCGCACACCTCGGCCATCGCGTTGATGAAGCTGATCTTGGTGGCAAGGAAGGAGTTGGCGGCCACCTTGACCAGCTCGGCGGTGGCGAAGTCGGTGACGATCACCGGCGTGCCGGCCTCGATCACCGGTTCGAAGGCCGACCGCAGGGTCTGCTCAGCCCACTCGCTGTGCACTCCGAAGACCAGCCGGTCCGGCCGCAGGGTGTCCTCGACGGCGAAGCCCTCGCGCAGGAACTCCGGGTTCCAGGCCAGCTCGACGTCCTTGTTGGGCGCGAGGTCGGCCAGCAGCTCAGCCATCCGGGCGGCAGTGCCGGCCGGGACGGTCGACTTGCCCACCACCAAGGCCCGCCGGTTCAGGTGCGGCGCCAGGGTGCTGAACGCGGACTCGACGTAGGTCAGGTCGGCGGCGTACTGGCCCTGCTTCTGCGGGGTGCCGACGCATATGAAGTGGACGTCGGCGAACTCGGCGACCTCGGCGTAGTCGGTAGTGAACCGCAGCCGGCCGGAGTCCATCTGCTTGGCCAGCAATTCCGGCAGGCCAGGCTCGAAAAACGGGATCTTGCCGGCCCGCAACGAGTCGATCTTGGCCTGATCCACGTCCAGGCCGATCACGTCGTAACCGAGCTCGACCATGCACACCGCATGGGTGGCGCCGAGGTAGCCGGTGCCGATTACCGACAGGCGGGGTCGCTGCGTCATATCCGTGGTCTCCAGCAAGAGTTCGGCTCGTCCCGGCTCGCCCGGGCCGCCCACGAGGTTAGCGCGTGCACGCAGCCAGCCCGCCGCGCACACCTGCAGCGTGCCCAGTAACACGCCAGGCACGTGACGATTCGCGCAGATCGTTGCGCCTGCCCCTACCGGTGAGTAACCCTTACACCATGGCGCTCAACCCTGACTTCGATTCCTACCGGCTGGCTGATGAGCACGTGATGCTGCGCGATGCGGTGCGCTCGCTGGCCGAGGACAAGATCGCCCCGCGGGCAGCCGAGATCGATGAGACCGGCGAGTTCCCGTACGACGTGCTGCAGGCGCTCACCCGAGCCGGCTTCCACGCCACCCACATCCCGGAGGAGTACGGCGGCGCCGGCGCGGACAGCCTGGCCACCGCCATCGTGATCGAGGAGGTCGCTCGGGTTTGCGCCTCGTCCTCGCTGATCCCGGCCGTGAACAAGCTCGGGACGATGCCGGTGCTGCTGTCCGGCTCGGAGGAACTGAAGAAGACGGTGCTGCCACCGGTCGCGGCTGGCGAGGCGATGTTCTCCTACGCGCTGTCCGAGCGGGAGGCCGGTTCGGACGCCGCCGCGATGCGGACCCGCGCGGTGCTCGACGGCGACAGCTGGGTGTTGAACGGGACGAAGTGCTGGATCTCCAACGCGGGCGTGTCCACCTACTACACGGTGATGGCGGTGACCGACCCGTCGCTGGGCTCGCGAGGGATCTCGGCGTTCGTGGTGCACAAGGACGACCCCGGCTTTTCGGTCGGCACCCATGAGCGCAAGCTCGGCATCAAGGGCTCGCCGACGTGTGAGATCCATTTCGACAACTGCACCATCCCGGCGATGCGCATCATCGGTGAGCCAGGGACCGGCTTCAAGACCGCGCTGGCGACCCTGGATCACACCCGGTTGACCATCGGCGCGCAGGCCCTCGGCATCGCGCAGGGCGCTATCGATGCCTCGATCGCGTACATGAAGCAGCGCCAGCAGTTCGGCAAGCCGATCGCGGAGTTCCAGGGATTGCAGTTCATGCTCGCCGACATGGTGATGCAGACCGAGGCCGCCCGGCAGCTGATCTACGCCGCCGCGGCCAAGGCCGAGCGGGGCGAGCCGGGCCTGACCTGGTACTCAGCAGCTGCCAAGGCCTATGCCTCCGACGTCGCGATGAAGGTGACCACCGACGCCGTGCAGCTGTTCGGCGGCGCCGGCTACACCAAGGACTTCCCGGTGGAGCGGATGATGCGCGATGCCAAGATCACCCAGATCTATGAGGGAACCAACCAGATCAACCGGATGGTCATCGCCCGCCAGATCCTGAAGTAGCGTCGCACGCCGCAGTTTCGGTGGCCTGTGAAGTCTCACGAAATTGCGGCGATCTCACCGCTCGCGAAGCGAGGTATGGACCCTGCTTCTGAGACGTCCGCTGTATGCGCGTCGGAGTCCGACGGCCGCTGAGATGAATGCGGTTGACCTAACATTTTGATACCCAACAGCTGTATCAACTTCCTAGGTCTTGACCTGTACATTGAGCCTCCGTCTGCTGTATCAACTGCGGCTGGAAGCCGGCCGCAACCCGCACGACAGGGACCTGATCACGCTGGTCGGGGAGCTGTCCGCCCAGAGCGAGCTGTTCGGCCGGCACTGGGCCTCATCCGACGTCAAGTTCCACCGCAGCGGCCGCAAACGGCTGCGGCACCCGGCGGTCGGCGAACTCGACCTCAACTTCGAATCGCTGGAGCTGCCGTCCGAACCCGAGCTGCGCCTGAACAGCTACACCGCCGATGCGGATTCCCCCGCCGCGGACGGCCTGAAGTTACTTGCCAGCTGGGCAGCGACCCGGTCGGTCGAGGCCGCCGAGAGTCGCTAGGCCGGCATGCGCCGAGCAACCAGGCCGATCGGGCGCGATCAATCGACGCTCAGCTGAACAGCTCGTCCAGGGACGGCACGGTCACCGCCGGCAGCTGCGCTGCAGCGGTGGACGCGGCTACCGGTGCCGGCCGGGGCAACTCGACGATATCGAGGGTGGCCAGCGCGTCGGCGGTGAGGAACCGGCTCTGCGGGGCATAGCTGTGCCGGTCGTTGCGAGAGCGCCGGTGATGGGGCATCCGCAACGGTGTGTAGATCGCCAGCGCGTCCCGGGCCCGGGTCGTTGCGACGTAGAACAGCCTTTGTTCCTCAGCTAATCCATCCGGGGTTGACAGTGCCATGTCGCTCGGAAAGGCGCCGTCCACGGCGTGGATGACATGCACGCTGGGCCATTCCAGGCCCTTGGCCGAATGCACCGTGGACAGCGTCAGGTAGTCCTCATCCAGCTGTGGTGGCTTGGCGTAATCGCCGGTACTGGCCGGCGGATCGAGTGTCAGCTGGGCGACGAAGCCGGCCAGGTCGACTGAGCTGCCGGCCGCCGAGGCCAGCCGTTCCAGGTCGGCCAGTCGTGGCTCGGGCTCGGTATAGCGCTCGGCCACCAGCGGCTTGATCAGCTCAGCACACAGCACCACACGCCCCGGCACCGACGGTTCGGTACAGGCCAGCCGCAGCGCGCTCAGGGTGGCCCCGAGCTTGGTTCGCACCCCCGCCGGGGCGGCCGCCACGATGCCGTTGAGCCAGCCCTCGTCCTCGATCGGCACTCTGTTGCCCACGAGCGGATCGCCTTCGAGCAGCAGGTCCAGCAGGTCGCGGGCTCGGGCCGGCCCGATGCCCTCGTGCAGGCGCAGCAAGCGGAACCAGGCGACCTCGTCGTTGCGGTTGTCGGTCAGCCGCAGCGCGGACACGAAGTCCTTGACGTGCGCCGCTTCCAGAAATTTCAGGCCGCCGAACTTGACGAACGGGATGCCGCGCGCGGTCAGTTCCAGTTCCAGCAGGTCGCTGTGGTGCCCGGTGCGCATCAGCACCGCGTGATCGCGCAGCCGCTGGCCCTGCTCGACGCCCGCCAGTACCGCATCGGCCACCGCTCGAGCCTCCTCGGCCACGTCGTAGCAGCGAACCAGCCGTGGTCGATGGCGCTGCTGGCCGGACTGCTCACCGGCCCGATCGGCGTGCAGCCGCAGGCTGCCGGCCCCACCTTGGCCGGGCCGGATCACGTTGGCCAGGTCGAGCAATGGTTGGCGGGAGCGGAAGTTGCGTTCCAGCCGGACCACGGTGGCCGTGGGGTAGCCGGCTGCCAGGTCGAGCAGGTGGCCGCTGGTCGCGCCCCGAAAGCCATATACCGCCTGGGCATCGTCGCCGACCACGGTCAGCCCGCGCCCGGTCGGTCGCAGGCCGGCCACGATCTCGACCTGGATCTGGTTGACGTCCTGGTACTCATCGACCAGGACGTGATCCCAGCGCTCGACCAGCCGCTGGCCGAGCGCCGGTTGGGCCAGCAGGGCTCGCCAATACAGCAGCAGGTCGTCGAAGTCGAGCAGGCCGCGCTTGCGCTTGCGGGCGACGAAGTCCTTCAGCAGCGCCATGATCTGGTCGCTGTGCGGTTCGCACCACGGGTAGTCGGTGTCGATCACCTCGCGAGCCGGCCGGCCGGTGTTGACCGCACGTGAGTAGATGTCGGCCAGGGTGGCCGCCCTCGGCAGCCGGACGGCCGTCCCGGCCGCCTGATCGGCCCGCGCGGTCAACCCGTGGTCGTCGCGTAACAGGTCGAGCAGGTCGATCACATCGGCCGGATCGATCACCGACAGCTCGGCCAGGCCGAGTTGGCTGGCGTGCTCGGCGACCAGGCGGTGCGCAACCGCGTGAAAGGTGCCGCCCCACACGCGTCGGGCGGCATCGCGATCGGCGCACAGGCCGGCGGCCCGGCTCAGCATGTCCTCGGCGGCCCGGCGGGTGAAGGTGAGCAGCAGGATCCGCTCCGGGACAACCCCGCGCTCCAGCAGGTGGGCGACCCGGCTGGTCAGCGTGC
>JBDSAN010000422.1:0-8496 GCA_039922115.1 Jatrophihabitantaceae bacterium | reverse complement strand
CCCCCCGGCTGCTGTCGGCGGTGCGCGGGCGGACCATGCTGGCCGGCTCGGAATTCACCGTCTCGGCCAGCATCGGGGCGGCCACCGTCGGCGCGGCCGAGATTCCCGGTGACGTGATCCGCCGCTGCAACGAGGCGATGTATCGGGCCAAGCGCGGCGGGCGCAACCGCTACGAGGTGGCCGGGCCACTCAACACCGGGCCTGCCCAGCAGCGGGTCGAGCTCGAAGCCAGCCTGCGCCGCGCGGTCACCGAGTCCAGCTCGGACCTGGACATGGCCTTTCAGCCGATCGTCGACCGAAACCTGGTACCGGTCGCTGCCGAGGCGTTGCTGCGCTGGCGGCATCCGACCCGGGGGCCGCTGCTGCCGGCGGAATTCCTGGCGATCGCCGATTCGGCCGGCTTGATGACCGATCTGGGCAACCTGATCATGCGCCGCTCGGTCACCGCGGCCGCGCAATGGGCAGCCGCCGGGCACCCGCTGCAGGTGAGCGTCAACGTCGGCGGCCGGCAGCTGGGTAACGGCCAGCTGGAGCGGTTGCTGATACCGCTGCTGGAACAGACCCAGACGCCACCGCAGCTGCTCTGCCTGGAAGTCACCGAGTCGGTGCTGGTCGATGCTGACTCGCCGGAGCTGGCCGAGCTGGTCCGGTTGCGCGAACTCGGCCTGCAGATCGCACTGGACGACTTCGGCACCGGCTACTCGCCGCTGACCTACCTCAAGCGGCTGCCGGCCACCATGATCAAGCTGGACAAGTCCTTCGTCGCCGGCCTCGGCCTGGACGTACCGGATCCGATCGACGTCGCGATCGCTCGGAGCGTGTTGCAGCTGGCCCATGACATCGGGCTGCAGGTGGTGGCCGAAGGGGTCGAGACCGAATCGCAGATGCGGTTGCTCTGCGACCTGGGTTACGAGTATTTCCAGGGATTCTGGGCCTATCCGCCGATGCCGGCCGACCAGCTCGGGGCGCTGCTCGCCCAGCCGACCGCAGTGATCGACTGAGTGGCGTAATTTCGCAGTGTGAGCCCTAAGAGCGCTGTGAGCTTTGCTGCCTGCGGCGGATCGACCACTGCCGAAAGGCGCTGATGGCGCTGCGCGATCCGGCAAATCTGGTCTGTCCCCGGGCCCGCTGGTACTGGACCACCCGGGCGCTCGGCTGCTGGCTGCTGGTGTGGGCAGTGCAGGTGTTCGTCCTGACCCAGACGCATGGTTCGCGCTCGGCCAACCTGGTGCTGCTCGGGCTGACCGGGCTGGTCGGGCTGGCGCACGTGCTGGTGATGCCGCAGTGGCGCTACCGGGTACACCGCTGGGAGTACAACAGCACGGCGGTCTACACCCGGGCCGGCTGGTTCAACCAGACTCGCCGGATCGCGCCGCTGTCCCGGATCCAGACCGTCGATACCGAACGCGGCCCGCTCGAGCAGCTGTTTCGGCTGTCCAACGTTACGGTGACCACCGCCTCGGCGGCCGGCCCGCTGCGCATCCACGGCCTGGACCCGGCCGATGCCGACCGGCTGGTCGCTGAGCTGACGGCCAGGACCGCGGCCAGTCCCGGGGATGCGACATGAGCGGCGAGGCGACGTGAGCGGCGAGGCGACGTGAGCGGCGAGCTCTACCCGGTTGTCGCCGCGATGCCGGATCCGGTCGCGCCGGACGCACAGTGGCGCCGGCTGAGTCCCCGGATGCTGCTGATCCACCCGATCCGCGAGGTGGGCCGCGCGATCCCGGCCCTGGTCGGGATCTTCTTCGCCAGCTCGTCCAGCGGGCATAGCACCTGGTCGGCGCTGGCGCTGATACCGGTGGTGGGCCTCAGCATGCTGCGCTGGTTCACCACCCGCTACCGGATCAGCCCGGACCAGCTGCAGCTGCGCACCGGGCTGTTGCCCCGCCGGACCATGTCGACACCGGCCGACCGGGTGCGCACCGTGGACGTCACCGCGCACGCGCTGCACCGGGCGCTCGGCTTGACTCGAGTGGTGATCGGCACCGGAATCTCGGATCGCAAGCGCGAAGGCCTGGTGCTGGACGGGCTAACCGCTGAGGCTGCCGGCCGGTTGCGGGCCGAGTTGCTGCACCGCCTCGTCCCGGCTGGCTCGGCGGTGCCGGCAGTCCAGCCTGCGGTGCAGCTATCGGTACCGCAGCTGCTCGTCGCCGAGCAGCGCATCGCCGAGCTGGACCCACGGTGGGTCCGCTACGCCCCGTTCACGCTGTCCGGCGCGGTCACCGCACTGGCGATCCTGGGCTTCGCCTGGCGGATCATCGACCAGACCCAGGTCAGCGCCGGGGACGTGTCGGCCGTCCGATCGGTCACCGACCATCTGCGGCACACGCCGATCTGGTTGGACGCGGTGCAGCTGAGCCTGGGCGGCCTGCTCGCGGTGACCGTGCTGTCGGTACTCGGGTACCTGCTGGCGTTCTGGAACTTCCGGCTGACCCGGCACTCCGGCGGCAGCCTGCACATCAGCCGCGGCCTGATCACCACCCGGGCGACCAGCATCGAGGAGCGCCGGCTGCGCGGCGTCGAGCTGAGCGAGTTGCTGCCGCTACGGCTGGTCGGCGGCGCCCGGTTGCTGGCCGTCGCAACCGGGCTGCGGGTCGGGCGCGGGGCCGAGCGCGGTGGCAGCCTGCTGCTGCCGGCGAGCCCGCTGGCCGAGGCCCGCCGGGTCAGCGCCGAGGTGCTCAACGATCCGGCGAGCCCGATCGACCTGGCGCTGCAGGCACACGGCCCGATCGCGCTGCGCCGCCGCTACGTCCGGGCGGTGTTGCCTGCGGTGCTGGTCACCGCGGGGCTGGTCTGGTTGGCCTCGACCGGCCGGTTGGCCGGCTGGCTGGCCGCCACCGCGTTGCTGTTGCCGGTGCTGGCCGTCCTGCTGGCTCGCGACCGGTACCGCAGCCTCGGCCACGCCCGAACCGGGCGCTACCTGCACACCCAGTTCGGCTCGCTGGTCCGGCGGCGGGTGCTGCTGCAGACCGAGGGCATCATCGGCTGGAACCTGCGCGAATCATTCTTCCAGCGGCGCGCCGGCCTGGCCACCCTGACCGCGACCACGGCAGCCGGCCGGCAGTCCTACCGGGTGACCGATCTGGCGTTGCCGATAGCGCTGGAACTGGCCGACGCGGCGGTGCCCGGCCTGCTCACCGAGTTCCTGGTCCACCCGTCCGACACCATTCATGGGAGCTGATTCGTGATGCCTGACCGCCCGCAACTACGCCTGCAGCCGATGACCGAACGGCACCTGGCCGACTTCGCCGGCGTGGTCAACGATCCTGAGGTCGCGCGCTTCACCCGCTTTCCCGCGCCAGCCCCGGACACCTTCGCGCGGGAGTGGTATGCCCGCTACGAAGCCGGCCGGTTGGCCGGCACTCATGAGGCATTCGCCGCGCTCGACCCTGACGGCAGGTTCGTCGGCCTGGCGCTGGCACCGCACCTGGACGCCGAAGCCCGCGAAGCCGAGCTCGGTTACCTGGTGCCGGTCGAGCAGCGCGGCCGTGGGGTTGCCAGCGAGCTGCTGCGCCAGCTCACCGACTGGGCGTTCGCCGAGCGCGAGATCCTGCGCGCGGGCTTGGTGATCGACGTCGAGAACGTGGCCTCGCAGCGGGTGGCCGTCCGGGCCGGCTACCGGCACGAAGGCACCATGCGCTCGACCTATTTCAAGCAGGGACTGCGCTCGGACGTCCAGATCTGGTCGCGGCTGCCGTCCGATCCGCCGCCGGACTGCTAGCTCACCGGCCGATTGCCGAGCGGTGCCGGCCGATCACCTCGGCGTACCAGTGAAAGGAATCCTTCGGGGTCCGCTGCTGGGTCTGGTAGTCGACGTGGATCAGCCCGAACCGTTGCCGGTAGCCTTCCGCCCATTCGAAGTTGTCCAGCAATGACCAGCAGAAGTAACCGCTAACCGCAACGCCGTCGGCGATCGCCCGGTGCACCGCGCGCAGGTGACCGTCCAGGTATTCGATCCGGCGGCTGTCGGTGACCTGGCCGGCCGAATCCGGGCCGTCGCTGTAGCTGCAGCCGTTCTCGGTGATCTGGATCGGCGGCAGCCGGTCACCGTAGCGCTCGTGCAACTGGACCAGGATCTCGTGCAGGCCGTCCGGGACGACCGGCCAATCGAAGTCGGTACGCGGGTAGCCGGTAATTGGCAGCCGAGCAAAGGGCAAACTTCCCAGCAGCGGGTCGTCCTCGATCTGATCGACTGCGTCCGGTGCACCGATCCGGGCCGGGTTGTAGTAGTTCACCCCGTAAAAATCGAGTGGTTGGCTGATGATGGCAAGGTCGTCGGCGACCGGTCCAGGCATCAGCTCGGCGAGTTCGGCCGGGTAGCGGCCCAGCAGGATCGGATCGGCGAACAGCCGGTTCCATAGCTGGTCGTAGCTGGTAGCAGCGGCGACATCGGCCGGCCGATCGCTGGCCGGCCAGACCGGACTGTGGTTGTTCGCACTGCCGATTCCGGACGCGCCGGCTGCCCGCAAAGCCTGCACCGCCAGGCCATGGCCGAGCAGCAGGTGATGAGCCACCGGTAGCGCGGCCTCAACACCGAGCCGGCTGCCGGGCGCATGCGCTCCGATCACGTGGCCGAGCACGGTTACCACGTTCGGCTCGTTGACCGGAGCCCACCAGCTCACCCGATCGGCGAACCGGTCGGCGACGATCGCCGCGAACTCGGCGAAGCGTTGCGCGGTCGCACGGTTGCCCCAGCCGCCCTGATCCTGCAATGCCTGCGGCAGATCCCAGTGAAACAGCGTGACCATCGGCTTGATGCCCTCGCTGAGGAGCTGATCAATCAGCCTATCGTAAAAGGCAATTCCGGCCTGGTTCGGCGGCCCCGAGCCGTCCGGCTGGATTCGCGGCCAGGCCAGCGAGAGCCGGTAGCCGGCCAGGCCGAGCTCGGCCATCAAGGCGACGTCCTCGGGGTAGCGGTGGTAGTGGTCGCAAGCAACCGCGCCACTGCTGCCGTCGGCGATCCGGCCAGGCTCGGCGCAGAAGGTATCCCACACCGAGTGGCCGCGCCGATCAACCTCGACAGCACCTTCGATCTGGTAGGCGGCAGTGGATGCTCCCCAGACGAAATCCGGCCCGAAATCTGGGAAATCCGCCGCAACTCGGCCCTGACCTGACGCCGGGTCCCGCTGCTCGACGGTTCGTCTGGCCGGCTGCTCGACAGTGCTCATCGGGCTAGCTTATGCCGAGCGCATCCTCCAATGCGGACAGCTCATCGTCGAGGTAGCCGAGCAGTCGCTGCAGGTGTGGCACCGAGCGCCGGCAGCCGGTCAGGCCAAAGGCGATCTCGGTGTCATAGCTGGTGCAGGTGATGTTCAAGGCCTGCCCGTGGTAGGGAATGGATAGCGGGTAGAGCCCGTCGAGCTTGGCGCCGTTGAGGTACAGCGGGCTGCGCGGGCCGGGCACGTTGGAGATGATGATGTTGAACGGTGGCCGGAAGATGTCGGTGTAACCGGGCAATGCCTGCAGGATCAGCGGACTCATCCCCAGGCCGGTCATCGCCACGATCTGCAGCGGGCTCATGCTCGACAGCGCCTGCTTGCCGTCCTGCATCGAGTCGCGCACCGCTTGCAGCCGGGCGGCCGGGTCGTCGAGGTGGGTGCCCAGGTTGCACATCACCGCGCCGACCGCGTTGCCGCCGTCGCGATGACGGTCCTTGACCCGCAGGGCGACCGGAACCATCGCGATCAGCGGGGCATCGGGCAGCGCGTCGAGTTGCTGCAGGTACCTGCGCAGCGCGCCGGAGCAGATCGTCAGCACCGTGTCGTTCACGGTGACCTTCGCGGACTTCGAGATCGCCTTGATCCGTTGCAGCGGCCAGGACTGCGCCGCGAACCGGCGCGATCCAGTGATCGGAACGTTGAACATCGACTTGGGCGCGGCGAACGAGATCGGCGCGCTCTGATCCTTCAGGCCGCGACCGAGGGTTCTGGCCAGTACCTGTGGCAGGCCGGCCGCTTCGGCCGCGATGTCGAGCGCGCCACGCAGCGCGTCCATCGGTACCTCGAGCAGGCCTTTCGGTGCTGCATTGGCGGGCTGGTCCGGTCGCGGGGCGCGGGGCCGGTTCGCCCAGGGCGCTGGTAGGCCGCGCAGGTCCGGGTCCTTGGTGAGGATGCTCTGCAACAGTCGCTGGGCTGAAACGCCATCCACCAGCGCGTGATGGACCTTGAAGTAGATGGCGAACCGGCCATCGGCCAGGCCCTCGATCAGGTGCAGTTCCCACAGCGGGCGCTTGCGATCGAGCAGCGTTCCGTGCAGCCGCGAGCAGAGCGCGAGCAGTTCCAGCACCCGTCCCGGCTTGGGCAGGGCGTTGTGCCGCACGTGGTGCTCGATGTCGAACTGGTCATCGCGCTCCCAGCCCCACTGACCGCCGGTGGTGATCGAGCGGCGGGGACGTTTGGCGAACAGCGGGGCCACGTCGGTCTCGGCGATGAGCTGGGAGAACATCTCGTGCACGTCACCGAAGTCGGCCGGTGGCTGAAACAGCTGCAGGCCGCCGACGTGCATCGGGGTCTGCCTGGTCTCGGCAGTGAGGAACACCGAGTCGGTGGGCAACATCGGCAGCAGCATTGCTTGATCCTGTCACCGTTGACCGGCCCGCGCTAACGGTTAGGGTGCCAAATGCGCCAGCCATCACGCCTGCGGGCGGGCGGTCCGGTCGCTGGTCGCGGCGGCGTGAGCTGCTCGCCGTGTGTTGGGACCAGGCTGGTCATAGCTGGGCGGCCGTTGCTAGGGCATGCGCTTCGTCGGCTCGGCGGCACGCTGGGTGCGCGGTCATGGTCGTTGGTTCCTCCTTCTCGCCACGGGACGATGTGGTGTTTCTCCGTCCACTGCGGCGGGTCGGTACAGCCGGGGAACGCGCAGCCCAGAACCAGGGTCTGACAACCAACCCAGCTAACCCCAAGAACACCCTGAGCAATACGATTTAAACACGAACACCAGCCGCCCACGAGTGGGCAGTTACCAGCCCGACACGCCGCCCGCAACCGCCCACTCAACACGCAACCGCCCACTCGTGCCGAGGAAGCCCACACAACCGCCCACTCGTGCGAAGGTAACCGCGCAACCGCCCACTCGTGGCAACTAACCGGGCCGCAACTGCCCACACGTGCCGAGGAAGCCCACGCAACCGCCCACTCGAAGCGAAGGAGCCGGCAGCGCGCCAACCCTGGCTACCAGGTGTGGACTCGATCACGGCCATACCGGCCGCCGACCCAGGCACCACGAACCAACAATCGACCGACGCCGAAGCCGTTTCCCTTTCCACAGAAGCGATCCTGCCGCAGCACGAACTCGCTACCCCGGCACGACCAGCGGCCGCAATGGCACCTGCCAGCGACCGCGACTCTACTGGCGCACCCCCCAGCACGTCGTAGGCTGAAAGCATCGCGGGCGACGAATCTGATCCCCGGACGGACCGCAAGAATAAGGAGTCTGATCGCAGGTGACAGAAACCGACGCTGTGGCACCAGCTGCAGGTAAACCGCCGCGCGGCGGACCGTTCGCCTTCGTCGGCGCCTTCACCGGCTTCTACCCAGCCGAAGCCGCCGAGTTCAGCCACCTCGATCCGGTAACCCGGTTCCTATACGCCTCACGCAGCGTAATTCTGGTGATCTCGGCCCAGGCCGCGCTGATCGCCGGCCTGCTCGCGGCCACCGACCGGCACTTCGAGGTCCTGCCTTTCGTCCTGCTATTGCTGGCATATCTGGTCTTGCATGCGATCAGCAACCTGTCCAACGACTACTTCGGTTACCGCCGCGGGCACGACACCGTCGACTCGCCCCGCCGCCGCTACACGCTGCACCCGATCGCCAGCGGCGCGGTAACGCCCAGACTGCTCGCGATCGGGCTCGCGGCACTCGGCCTGCTGGCGCTGGCGATCGCCGGCTACTTCATCGCGCTACGCGGCTGGCCCGCGCTCGCCCTGAGCGTTCTCGGCGCGATCCTGCTCTACGCCTATGACGCCGCCCCGCGCGCGTTGAAGGAACTCGGCCTCGGCGAGGTCGCCGCTTTCGTGGTGTGGGGCCCGCTCATGATCGGCGGCGGCTACTACGTGATCACCGGTGTCACATCCGGCGCGGCCTACCTCGCCTCGATCCCGTACGGCCTGGGCGTGGCGTCCATCCTGATCGGCAAGCACATCGACCAGCGCAGCTTCGACACCAGCCAGGACCAGCGCACGCTGCCGGTGCTGCTCGGCGAGCGGGGCGCTCGGGCGTTGAACCAGCTGACCGTCCTCGGCATGTACGTGCTGACCCTGCTCGGCGTGCTGTTCGGTGCGCTCAGCCCGTTCGCGCTGCTCGTGGTGCTTGCCGCGCCCCGGGCGATCCGGGCCTGGCAGGTCATGTCACGGCCCGCTCCAGAGTCCGCACCGCCGGGCTACGTCGGCTGGCCGCTCTGGTATCACCGGGTCTGCCTGGTTCACAACCGGCTGTTCGGTTGGATCTTCATCGCCGGCCTCGGCATCGGTGCCCTGGTGCCGAGCCTGCGCGTCGGTTG
>JBDSAN010000421.1:0-12640 GCA_039922115.1 Jatrophihabitantaceae bacterium | reverse complement strand
CAGCAGGTCGACACCCCGCGCAACCTGTACGACAGCCCCGGAAACGCGTTCGTGGCCGGTTTCATCGGCTCGCCGGCGATGAACCTGATCAAGGTGCCGTTCACCGGTGACGGTGGCACGCTCGGTGGCCTGGACATCAAGATCAAGCCGGACGCCGCGGCTGCGGCCAAGGCCGCTGGCTTGAAGGAGATCATCCTCGGGATCCGGCCGGAGTCCTTCCACGCATCAGAATCCGGTCAGGGCCTGAAGCTGAAGGCCACCCTGGTAGAGGAACTCGGTGCCGACGCCTTCGTCTACGGCGAACTGCCGGGCACCAAGACCCACGATGTCGGCGATGACGGTGGCGCCAAGCCGTTCACGGTTCGCTTCGACGGCCGGGTACCCCCGAAGATCGGCAACGAGATCACCCTCGAGGTGCGCACCGACGAGACCCACGCGTTCAACCCCGACACCGGCGAGCGGCTCGGCGCCTGATCGTTACTGGGCAATCCTGGACGTGCTGACCCCGCAGGTTGTGCTGACCTGCGGGGTCAGACCAGGCGGCGCTGCCGAGCGACCTCGGCCATGATGATCGCGGCGGCCACCGAGGCGTTCAGCGATTCGGCCCGGGAATTCATCGGGATCGCCACCGTGAAGTCGCAGGTTTCGCCGACCAGCCTTGACAGCCCGCGACCCTCAGACCCAACCACGATGACCAATGGCTCGGTTGCGTAGGGCAGATCGTCAATGGTGGTCTCGCCGTCAGCGTCCAGGCCGGCAACCTGCATGCCAGCCTTCTGGCAGTCCTTCAGCGCCCGCACCAGGTTGGTCACCTGCACCACCGGTATCCGCGCGGCGGTGCCGGCTGAGGTCCGCCAGGCCGTGGCGGTGACGCCGGCCGAACGCCTGGTGGGCACGATCACGCCCTGCGCGCCGAAGGCGACCGCCGACCTGATCACCGCGCCGAGGTTGCGCGGATCGGTCACCCCGTCCAGCGCGACCAGCAGCGGTGGGCTCGGTGACTGCGCGGCCAACTCCAGCACGTCGGACAGCTCGTCATAGGAAAATGCCGGTACTTGCAGGGCAATCCCCTGGTGCAGGATGCCCCCGGTACGCCGATCGATCTCGGCCTTGCTCACCTCGAGGATCGGCAGGCCACGGTCAGCGGCCAGGTGGATCGCCTCGGTGACCCGCTCGTCGGCCTCGATGCCGATCGCCACGTACAGCGCATTGGCCGGGATCGCGGCACGCAGCGCCTCAGCGACCGGGTTGCGGCCGACCAGCAGTTCCGGCGCGTCCGGGTTGCGCGCGCCGCGCCGGCGCGGGCCACCTTCGCTGCGCCGCTCGGCAGCAGCCGCCCGCCGCGCGGCCGGGTGGCCCTTGCGCTCGGTGGCCTTGGGTGTCGGCCCCTTGCCGGACAGCCCTCGGGCACGGTTGCCACCGGAGCCAACCGTGGCGCCCTTCTTACCCTTGCGGACGGCACCCTTCCGGGACGAATTGCCTGCCATTATAAGCCTATTCTGTGTTGTCGAAGTCTGCTGTGGAATCTGGTCGAGGTCGGGATCGATCGCCGGCCTGCGCCTGGCGAAGCTGCGTTACGACTGCCCGGCAACGCTCCAGCGCGGGCCATCGGGGGTGTCCTCAAGCTGCACCCCGGCCGCGGCCAGGCCGTCCCGGATCGCATCGGCGGCCTGGTAGTCCTTGCGTTCGCGGGCAGCCTGTCGCTGCTGCGCCGCCAACCCCACCAGCTGATCGACCGTCGAGCGGAGCGCGGTCGCGCCGGTGCCGGACTGGTGCCATTCCAGCGGGTTCAACCCGAGCGCGCTGAGCATCGCCAGCACCGATCGCAAACCCTCAGCCACCGCCGGCTTGTCGCCAGCAGCCAGCGCGGTGTTGCCGGCCCGCCGCTCGTTGTGCAGTACGGCCAGCGCCTGCGGGACGTTGAGGTCCTCGTCCATCGCCGTGCCGAACTCGACCGGAACCTCACCGAGCTCAGTCGGCTCGCCGGTCAACTCGACCGCGCGCTGCACGAACTTCTCGATCTTGGCGTAACCAACAGCGGCCTCGGTCAGCGCCTCCGGCGAGTACTCGATCGCCGAGCGGTAGTGCGCCGAACCGAGGTAATAGCGCAGCTCGACCGGCCGCCACCTGGTCGCCATCTCGGCAACGTTGACGGTATTGCCCAGCGACTTCGACATCTTCTCCCCGGCCAGCGTGACCCAGCCGTTGTGCATCCAGTACTGGGCAAACTGGCCACCGGCCGCCACCGACTGCGCGAGCTCGTTCTCGTGGTGAGGGAAGATCAGGTCGAGGCCGCCGCCATGGATGTCGAAGGCCGGGCCGAGGTACTTGCCAGCCATCGCCGAGCATTCAAGGTGCCAGCCCGGACGGCCGTTCCCCCACGGCGTCGGCCAGCTCGGTTCACCGGCTTTAGCTGCTTTCCACAGGGCAAAGTCGCGCGGGTCGTGCTTGCGCGCATCGCCGACCGAGTCACCGGCCGGCAGCATCTCATCGACCCGCTGTCCGGACAGCCGGCCGTAGGCCGGAAACGATTGGACGTCGAAGTACACGTCACCGTCGGCCGGATAGGCGTGCCCGGCCGCGATCAGCTGTTGCATCAAGGTGATCATCTCGGTCATGTGACCGGTCGCGCGTGGTTCAATCGTGGGTGGCTTGCAGCCGAGGGTGTGGTAACCGTCCCGAAAGGCCTGCTCGAAAAGTGCCGCGTGTGCCCACCACGGGCGGCCGGCCTCGGCAGCCTTGGCGATGATCTTGTCGTCGATGTCGGTGATGTTGCGGACCAGGGTGACCTGGTAGCCACGGTATTCAAGCCAGCGCCGAAGGATGTCGAAGTTCAGCCCGGACCGCAGGTGACCGATGTGCGGGGCGCCCTGTACGGTCGCGCCGCACACATAGATCGACGCCCGACCGGATTCCAGCGGGACGAAGTCCCGCACGGATCGCGTTGCGGTGTCATAGAGCCTAAGCGTCACCCCGCAATCCTACGGACCAGCGCAAATTCGGGCCCAGCTGCCAGCAGCACCACCCCGTTCGCCGGGGAAGAATCGGACCAGCGCAAATTCAGGCCCAGCTGCCAGCAGTACCACCCCGTTCGCCGGGGAAGAATCGGACCAGCGCAAATTCGGGCCCGGCTGCCAGCAGCACCACCCGTTGGCCAGGAAGGAATCGGACCAGCGCAAACTGGCCCAGCTGCTAGCGGTCGACCACCCGGGTCGGGGTCAGCCGGACCACGACCCGCACGTTGTCGGTGCCCTCGTCGCCGGTGTAGGCCTGGCCGGTGTAGGTCTGCGACAGCCGCTCGATCAGCTCCGGGCCGCCGTCGGTGCCCATGCTCACCGAGCCGCGCACCTCGACGTAGCGGTACGGGTCGGCCTTGTCCAGAATCAGCACGCTGGCTCGCGGATCGTTCAGCCAGTTCGTTTCCTTCTTACGTCCCAGGATGGTCGACAGCAGCAGCTCGTCGCCCTCGTAGGTCGCCCACAACACCGAGGTCTGCGGCGAACCATCGGTATTGCTGGTCGCCACCACCACGAAATTGGCCTCGTCCAGCAATTGCTTAGCGCGCTCCGGCAATCCAGTCATGAGCCAACCCTACCGACTTGCCGGCCGCCCCAGCCGGGACGCATTGTGCGACCCGAACTTCGGCTTGCCGGGCCGAAAAACCGCAAGTTCAGGCCGCACAATGCAGCACAGTAGGTTGGGACGATGGCAGCTGAGCATTTGCAGGGGCTTCGTGCGGAATCGACGGTGGTGGCCGCCGGCCGGCCGGCCGCCGAACCAGGCGGGCCGGTCAACCCGCCGGTGATGCTCGCCTCGACCTACCACGCCGGTGCCGAGCGCGCCTACGGCCGGCAGGGCAACGACACCTCCGCCGCTTTCGAGGCAGCGATCGGCGCGCTGGAAGGCGGCCGGGCGATCTCGTTCGCCTCGGGCATGGCGGCCAGCAGCGCGGTGGTCGAAGGCCTGCCCGCAGGCGCTGCGGTAGTGCTGCCGGACAGTTTCTACAACTACCACCGGACGCTGTTTGACCGGCAGGTCGAGCTCGGCCGGTTGAGCCTGCGCCCGGTCGACATCACCGACACCGAAGCGACCGTGGCGGCGCTGGCCGGAGCCGCCCTGCTGTGGCTGGAGCTGCCGACCAACCCGATGCTGTCGGTGCCTGACCTGCCGGCGCTGGCCGCTGCCGCCCGAGCGGCCGGCGTGCTCAGCGTGGTGGACGCGACGCTGGCCACCCCGCTCGGCATCCGGCCGCTGGCGCACGGCGCCGACCTGGTCATGCACTCGGCGACCAAGTGGATCGCCGGACACAGCGACCTGGTGATGGGCGTGCTGGTCGCCGCGGACCCGGAGCTGGCCGGTCGGCTGATCGTGCAGCGCAACCTCACCGGCGCGATCCCCGGCGCGCTGGAGTCCTATCTGGCGCTGCGCGGCCTGCGAACCCTCGCGGTACGGCTGGAGCGGGCCACCGCGAACGCGGCAGTGCTGGCCGGCCGGCTGGCTGAACACCCCGCAGTGTCAAAGGTGTACTACCTCGGCCGGGACGACCATCCCCAGGCCGAGCGGGTGGCCGCCCTGCTCGACAGCCACGGCGGCTTGCTGTCGTTCGAGGTGGATTCGGTCGAGCGGGCCGACCAGTTGTGCCGGCAAGTCCGGCTGATCACGCACGCCACCAGCCTGGGCGGCGTCGAATCGCTCATCGAACGGCGTGGCCGCTACCCCGGCGAGGCCGCTCAGGGCACCCCCGCGGCGCTGCTGCGGCTATCGGTCGGCATCGAACACGTCGAGGACCTCTGGGACGACCTCAGCCAGGCGCTCGGCTAGGTCAGCCAGCCCTGCTAAGCCGCCCCTGGCCAGGTCAGCCTGACCGGTTGATCAGCGCGGTGGCGATCGCCGCCAACCCCTCGCCGCGACCGGTCAGGCCAAGGCCGTCGGTGGTGGTCGCGGACAGGCTGGCCGGGGCACCGATCACCTCGGTCAGCAGCGCCTCGGCCTCGGCCCGCCGGCTACCGAGCTTCGGACGGTTGCCGATCAGCTGCACCGCCACATTGCCCACCGTCCAGCCTGCCCCGGTCAGCAGCCGTACCACCTCGGTCAGCAGCGCTGTTCCGCTTGCCCCGTGCCACTGCGGTTGATCAATGCCGAACACCGCGCCCAGATCACCCAGCCCGGCCGCCGACAGCAGCGCGTCGCAGGCGGCATGGCAGACCACGTCACCGTCGGAATGTCCGGCGCAGCCAGCCACCTCGGGCCAGTGCAGCCCGGCTATCCAGCAATCCCGGCCGGCCTCAATCGGGTGCACGTCCACCCCGATGCCGACCCGCAGCAGGCTGGGTCCGATCGCGTCGGAGTCGGTCATGCCGGGCTCGGTCATGCCGTGTCACCGGCCAGCAGCTCGGCCAGTCTCAGGTCGTGCGGCGTGGTGATCTTGAACGCCGACTCGTCGCCGGGCACGGTCAGCACCGGGTGCCCCAGGTACTCGATCAGGCCCGCATCGTCGGTGACGTCGCCGCCCGGCCGGGCCTGGTGCGCTTCGAGCAACACCGCCAGCCGAAAGCCTTGCGGTGTCTGGACCCGACGCAGTTCGCTGCGATCCACCGTGCCGGTCACCCGCTGCTCGGCGTCCACCCGCTTGATCGTGTCGATCACCGGCAGCACCGGGATCACCGCGTCCGCACCGGCCGTTAGCGCTGCCAGCACCGCGCTGATCACCGAGGCCGGGACCAGCGGCCGGGCGGCATCGTGCACCAGCACGAATTCAACCTCGGACGGCAGCGCGGCCAGGCCCCGGTTGACCGAATCCTGCCGGGTAGGCCCACCTGCCACCACCCGAGCTGTTGCCGGCAAGCCAGCGACGAGGGCCCCGGTGGCCGCTGCCGGGCCGACCACCACGAGCGTGTCGATTCCGGGATGCCGGTCGAAGGCCCGTACCGACCAATCGAGAATCGTCCTATCGCCTAACGTGACCAGCGCCTTGGGCAGGCCCGCGCCGAGCCGCTCGCCAGTGCCGGCGGCAACCACCACGACCGCGACGCTCATGTCAGAGCACGCTAGCGCACGAAAGCGCCCGGGTTTCCCCGGGCGCTCTCGTGACAATGCTGATTCGTGACAGCCGATCAGGCGACGGCTTCGGCCAATACCTCGTCCAGGACGATCTCGGCCTTGTCCTCGTTCGTGCCCTCAGCAAGCGCGAGTTCACTGACCAGGATCTGGCGCGCCTTGGCAAGCATTCGCTTCTCACCAGCGGACAGGCCACGATCCTTCTCGCGGCGCCACAGGTCACGCACGACCTCGGCAACCTTGTTCACGTCGCCCGAAGCGAGCTTCTCGCCGTTGGCCTTGTACCTGCGCGACCAGTTGGTCGGCTCCTCGGTGTGCGGCGCGCGGAGCACCTCGAACACCCGATCCAGACCTTCTTGGCCTACCACGTCCCGCACCCCGACGATCTCGGCGTTGTCGGCTGGTACCCGCACGGTCAGATCACCTTGCTGCACCTTCAAAACCAGGTAAAGCTTCTCGACGCCCTTAATGACGCGAGTCTCGATTGCCTCGATTTTGGCAGCGCCATGATGCGGATAAACTACAGTCTCGCCGACCTCAAAAGTCATAGAGGCAACCCCTTCCGGTACCTACCAGGGTAACACGTAAGAGCGAGCGGCCCCCGCGAAAGATCGCCGACCAGTAGCCGGCCACGAGCAGGCTCAGCCGCTCAATGCCGACCCGCCGCCTACCCGCTAGCCACCCCCTCAACGCCGGTCGCGGGCACCGAATCGCTAGGCTGACGCCGAGCCGGCAAGGCTGCTGATCCGGCAGCTCACCACCGCCGGCCCAACCGGTTCGAATGCGCTGTTCGAACCAGCCGTGGCGAGAAGGTAGCTGGAGGAGTAACCGTGCTGAAGGTCAAGCCCTGCGGTTCGGGTCCGATCCGCCGGTTCGGTGCTGTCCTGGCAGCTACCGCCGCCGGCGCGGTGCTGGTTGCCGGCTGCGCGACCGGCCAGGACGTCCAGACCGTCGGCCAGCGGCCACCGATCGACGGCGCCTCGGCCTCTGCCGGCAATATCGAGGTCCGGGCGGCCGGCGTGCTCAGCCCGGATTCCGGCGCCAGCTACATCAAGGGCGGCACCGCGCTGCTGCAGCTGGTGCTGATCAACACCGGCGCCAGCGACGACACCCTGACCTCGGTCAGCACACCGGCCGCGAGCTCCGCGCTGGTCAGCGACGCCGGCCTGCCGGCCACCGTGGCAGCAGCCACGTCAAGTGCGGCCAGCAGCGCCTCGGCCAGCGCCAGCAGCTCGAACTCGGCCAGCACCCCGCCGACCAACGAGCCGATCAAGCTGCCCGCCGGCCAGAGCATCCAGGTCGGCTTCAGCGTCGTCGGCCCGAACATCAGCCTCAATGGCCTTACCGCCGCGCTGTACCCGGCCCAGACCGTCCCGATCACCTTCGGTTTCGCCAGCGGTGCCAGCGTGAGCATCGACATGTCGGTCAAGCTGGCCGGCCAGGCGCCCAGCGCCCCGGTGATCAGCGAGGCCACCCAACCCGCCGAGTAGCGCCGCCCAGCTCGGCGGGACGGTTCTGTCGGCTGCCGCCGGTAGCGTCAGCGCGGTGACCAAGCCAACCGGTAGCTCGGCCGGATCCAAGCAGGCAAAGAGCTCGGCCAAGACCACCTACGCCTGCACCGAATGCGGCATGACCGCGATCCGGTGGGTTGGCCGCTGCCCTGAATGCCAGGCCTGGGGCACCATGGCCGAAGAGGGCGTCCGGGCTGCCGCGTTGGCTATGCCGGCCCCGGTAACCCCGCGCAACGCGGCGATGCCGATCAGCCGGCAGGACGCTTCGGTCGCCCGCGCGCAACCCACCGGCATCGGCGAACTCGACCGGGTGCTGGGTGGTGGCCTGGTGCCCGGCGCGGTGCTGTTGCTGGCCGGCGAGCCGGGCATCGGCAAGTCCACCCTGCTGCTGGAGGTGGGGCAGAAGTTCGCCCAGCTCGGCGGCGCGCCGGCCCTGATCGTCACCGGTGAAGAATCCACCTCGCAGGTACGCGCCCGGGCCGAACGCACCCACACCATGCATGCCGACCTGTTCCTGGCCGCCGAGAACGACCTCGGCGCGGTGCTGGCGCACCTGGACGAGGTCAAGCCCGGCCTGCTGATCCTGGATTCGGTGCAAACCATCGCCTCGTCCTCGGTGGACGGGGTGGTCGGTGGGGTGCCCCAGATCCGCGCGGTAACCGCGACCATCAGCGCGGTCGCCAAGGAACGTGGCATCGCGACCGTGCTGGTCGGCCACGTCACCAAGGACGGTTCGATCGCCGGCCCGCGCGCGCTGGAGCACCTGGTCGATGTGGTGCTCTACTTCGAGGGCGACCGGCACAGCTCGCTGCGGCTGCTGCGCGCGATCAAGAACCGCTATGGCGCCTCCGACGAGGTCGGCTGCTTCGAGATGCACGAGGAAGGCATCGACGAACTGCCCGACCCGTCCGGGCTGTTCGTCAGCAGCCGGGACATCGCGGTGCCCGGTACCTGCGTGACGGTGACCGTGACCGGCCGGCGACCGCTGCTGTCCGAGGTCCAGGCGCTGGTCGCGGCTACCCCTGGCCAGGGCGGTTCGGCCCGCCGGTCATTCACCGATCTGGACAGCTCCCGCGCGAACATGCTGCTGGCCGTGCTGGACCGCCACACCGGCATCCGGTTGGCCGACCGGGACGTCTATGCCGCAAGCGTGGGCGGCATCAAGATCACCGAACCGTCGGTCGACCTGGCGGTGTTGCTGGCGATCGCCTCGGCGGCCAGCGACGTCGCGCTGCCGGCCACCTTGTGCGCGATCGGTGAGGTGTCGCTGTCCGGCGACATCCGCCGGGTCGGCAGCGTGCAGCGCCGGCTGGCCGAGGCGGGCCGGCTAGGCTTTCGAAAAGCGCTTGTGCCCACCGGCACGGACTGGTCACATGTTGCGGGGATGAAGGTGCTTGAGGTGCCGACCGTCGCCTGGGCCTGGGACTTCCTGAAGCAGCTCGCCCGCGACAGCTAGCCAGCTCATACACTGTCAGTCGGGCAAGATCCAGCACACTGTAGCTATCAACCGCACGAGATCCATTACACGGCACTGGGAAAGCGAGCACGGGTGGCAATCAGCGATCGCGACGAGGTGCTGCGGTCGGTACTCGCCTCGCTCGCGCCAGGCACCGACCTGCGGGACGGCCTGGAGCGGATTCTGCGCGGCAACACCGGCGCGCTGATCGTGCTCGGCAACGACAAGACCGTCGAGGCGCTGTGCACCGGTGGCTTTCCGATCGACATCGAGTTCGCCGCCACCCGGCTGCGCGAGCTCGCCAAGATGGACGGCGCGGTCGTCCTCACCTCCGATGCCAGCCGGATCCTGCGGGCGGCCACCCACCTGATGCCCGACCCGGCCATCCCCACCGAGGAATCGGGCACCCGGCACCGGACCGCCCAGCGGGTCGCCCAACAGACCGGCTATCCGGTGATCTCGGTGTCCCAGTCGATGAAGATCATCAGCCTGTACCTGGGTAGCCGCCGGCACGTGCTGGAGAATTCCACGTCCCTGCTCTCGCGCGCCAACCAGGCAGTGGCCACCCTGGAGCGGTACAAGTCCCGGCTGGACGAGGTTTCGCAAACGCTGTCCGCGCTCGAGATCGAGGACCTGGTGACGGTCCGCGACGCCGCCTCGGTGTCACAGCGGCTGGAGATGGTCAGCCGGATCGCCGACGAGATCGCCGGCTATGGCGCCGAGCTCGGTACCGACGGCCGGCTGCTATCGCTGCAGCTGGAGGAGTTGATGGCCGGCGTGCACTCCGATCGAGAGCTGATCGCGCGTGACTACCTGCCGACCAGCCGGCGCAACCGAACCGTCGAGCACGCCCTGGAGGACCTGACCGCATTGACCGCGGCCGAGCTGCTCGACCTCAGCAACGTCGCCAAGGCGATGGGTTACCCAGCCTCGCCGGAGATCCTGGACGCGCCGGTGAGCCCGCGCGGGTACCGGCTGCTGTCGCGGGTGCCGCGGCTGCCCAACCTGGTGCTCACCCGGATCGTCGAGCATTTCGGCTCGCTGCAGAAGGTGCTGGCAGCAACCGTGGACGAGCTGCAAACCGTCGAGGGAGTCGGCGACGCGCGCGCCCGCACCATCCGCGAGGCGCTGTCCCGGCTGGCCGATGCCTCGATCATCGAACGCTATTCCTGATCGGCAGGCACCGATCGGCTAGTCCGAACAGGTAATCAGCACCAGCTGCTGAGCGGTGCTAGCCAGCCAGGCTGAAGGTGCTGGTACTGCCCTGATGGCCGGCCAGGTAGGCGTACAGGGTGTAGGTGCCGGCTGACACCCGGGTCCGCACGCCTGCGCAGCCCGGCCGCGAGGACAGCCCGGACCACTCGACCGCGCGCCGGATCGCGGTACCTACCGGCAGCGTCGACGGGGCGCTACCGGGCTGCACCGCGCAGTCGTGGCTACCCCAGACCCGGGCGCTGCCGTTGTAGACCCGCAACTCGATCTGGCTGTCCGACAGGTCCTGCACGCACGGGCTCGGTCCCCGGTTGGTGACCACCAGCGCCACCTGCGGCTTCGCGCCGGCCGGGTAGGTCTTGGCGTCGCTGCCGGCGGTGATGGCCAGTTGGCTCGCCACACACGGCTTCGGTGCCGGGTTGCTGCTGGCCGCCGAGGTGTGGGCCGCCGAGCTTGCCGACGGCGCCGGATCGGTGGGCGTGCTGGCATGGCTGGTGCCCGGCGAGGTGAATGCCCCGTTGGCCTTGGGCGGTTGGTTACCGCCGCCGCGAAAGGCCAGCACATAGACCGTGAGCAGCGCCAGCAGGACGGCCGCGAGCAACATAATCCGCCGTCGCCAGTAGACCGCGGGGGCAAGGTCACCAACCGGATGCAGCATTTGCCGCTCACCGTAGTCGAGGCCGGACCCGCCGCGCGGTAGGCGCCCCCAGTCACCTGACACGATGATCACCGTTATGCACAGTCGTTCCCCCGGGGCCCCGTTCGCCACCAGCATCGGCGATTGGTTCAGCCTGCACGCGCGCCAGTTGCCGTGGCGTGAACCGTCCCGCACCCCGTGGTCAGTGCTGGTCAGCGAGCTGATGTTGCAGCAGACGCCGGTCAGCCGGGTGCTACCGGTCTACCACGCCTGGCTGCGACGGTGGCCGACGCCGGCCGCGCTGGCGGCCGCGCCGGCCGGCGAGGCGGTACGGATGTGGGGCAAGCTCGGCTACCCGCGGCGGGCGCTTCGCCTGCACGGCTGCGCGGTTGCGATAACCGAGCAGCATGCCGGGCAGGTGCCCAACACCCTTGCCGAGCTGCTAGCGCTGCCGGGCGTCGGCGACTACACCGCCCGCGCGGTGCTGGCCTTCGCCTTCGGCCGGCGCGCCGCGGTGGTCGATATCAATGTGCGCCGGGTGCTGGCACGTGCGGTCGAAGGTCATGGCCAGCCCGGGCCGGCCTCGTCCCGGCGTGACCTTGCCCTGATGGAGGCGGTGTTGCCCGACACCGACGCCGAGGCAGCCCAGTTCTGCGCGGCCATCATGGAGCTCGGCGCGCTGGTGTGCACCGCGACCAAGCCGGCCTGCGCGCAGTGCCCGATCGCGGCCGGATGCAGCTGGCGACTGGCCGGCTATCCGAGCTATTACGGCCCGGTGACCCGGCCGCAACGCTTCGCCGGCACCGATCGGCAGGTTCGCGGCCTGCTGCTCGACGTGCTGCGCGCGGCCGACGGGCCGGTGCCGCAGGACGCGCTGGACCTGGCCTGGCCGGCGGCCATCCAGCGACAGCGAGCCCAGGATTCGCTGGTTGCCGACGGCCTGCTCGATCCGTTACCGGATGGCCGGTTCGCGCTGCCGTTCTGAGCTGCTCGGCAGTGGTCCGCAGTCGCCGGCAGTGGTAACGTCGCCGGCACATGGTGGGAATCCCGTCCCATTAAATGAGAAAACAGAAGCGCGAGGGGGACGTGATGAGCAGGACGCTCGCCGAGAAGATCTGGGACGCGCACCTGGTCCGGCACGTCGACGGCGAGCCCGATCTGCTCTACATCGACCTGCACCTGGTGCACGAGGTGACCAGCCCGCAGGCCTTCGAGGGGCTGCGGTTAGCCGGCCGGTCCGTCCGGCGGCCGGACAAGACGCTGGCCACCGAGGACCACAACGTGCCGACCAGCGGGCTGGCCGGCGCCAGCCTGGACGTGATCGCCGACCCGGTCTCCCGGATCCAGCTGCAGGCCTTGCGCAAGAACTGCGCGGACTTCGGAATCCGGTTACATCCATTGGGTGATCTCGACCAGGGCATCGTGCACGTGATCGGCCCGCAGCTCGGCCTGGTGCAGCCGGGCATGACGGTGGTCTGCGGCGACTCGCACACCTCCACCCACGGCGCGCTCGGTGCGTTGGCCTTCGGCATCGGCACCAGCCAGGTCGAGCACGTGCTGGCGACCCAGACGCTGCCCCTGGTGCCGTTCAAGACGATGGCGGTCAACATCGAGGGATCGCTGCCGGCCGGAGTCAGCCCGAAGGACCTGATCCTCAACGTGCTCAGCATCATCGGCACCGGCGGCGGTCAGGGCTACGTCATCGAGTACCGCGGCCAGGCGATCCGCGAGCTGTCCATGGAGGGCCGGCTGACCGTCTGCAACATG
>JBDSAN010000420.1:0-7858 GCA_039922115.1 Jatrophihabitantaceae bacterium | reverse complement strand
GGCAGAGCGCGCTGCGGCTGCAGGGCGATCAGGAACTTGGTTACCTGGACGAGCCAACCGGCTTTCTGCTGCACTGGCTGGACGGTTCGGATTGTGTCAGCCACCTGGTCCCGGTCAGTCACGCCAGCGGGCTGATCGGCTACTTCTGAGCGGTGACCACTCAGCCGGTGCTGCTTAGCCGGTGCCACTTAGCCGGTGCCACTCAGCCGGTGCCACTCAGCCGGTGCCGCTTAGCGGGTGCCGCGCAGGGCCTGTCCGAGCTGGTCGAGGGTTTCGGTGTGCACCGTGTAGTAAGCCCACTTGCCGCGCTGCTCGCGGGTGACCAGGCCGGCCTCGACCAGCTGCTTCATGTGGTGTGAGACGGTCGGCTGGGTCAGCCCAACCGGCTCGGTCAGGTCACAGATGCAGGCTTCGCCGCCGGCATGTGCGGCAATCAATGACAGCAGCCGGACCCGGGTCGGGTCGGCCAATGCCTTGAACATCCGGGCCAATCCCTCGGCGGCTTCAGCGTCCAGCACGCTGCCCGTCATCGGGGTGCAGCAGGCCGTCGTTGGTTGCGGCAGGATCGGCAGTGCGGTGGTCATGCGCCCATCATGCCACTCGTATTGACATGCGTCGATGTATCGACGATGCTCGATGTATCGAGAGCCGTCGATAGGAGAGCGTGATGACCGAGCAAGATATTCGCGAGCAGGTACGCCAGCGCTACGCCGCCGCCGCGATCGCCGTGTCCAGTCAGGGCCAGCACAGCGCGCTGGCGGTGGTCGATGCCGACCAGTGCTGTGCGCCGGCTGCTGCCGATTCCTGTTGCGATGGTGCCGAGCAGGTGACTGCCGCGTTCGGGTCACAGCTCTACGATGCCGGTGAGCAGGCCGAACTACCGGCCGAGGCAATCGCGGCCAGCCTGGGCTGCGGCAACCCGATGGCGGTGGCTGCGCTCCGGCCGGGTGAGCGGGTGCTCGATCTTGGTTCTGGTGGCGGCATCGACGTGTTGCTGTCGGGCCGCCGGGTGGGGCCGACCGGACATGCCTACGGCCTGGACATGACCGATGAGATGCTCGAGTTGGCGCGCTCGAACGCGGCCAAGGCCGGCGCGAGCAACGTCGAGTTCGTCAAGGGCAGCATCGAGGACGTCCCGCTGCCGGACTGTTCGGTGGACGTGGTGATCTCCAACTGCGTGATCAACCTGTCCACCGACAAGCCGGCAGTGTTCACCGAGATGTTCCGGGTGCTCGCGCCCGGCGGCCGGATCGGGATCTCCGACGTGGTGGCCGAGGACGAATTGAGCCCGGCCGACCGGGCCGAGCGCGGCTCCTATGTCGGCTGCATCGCCGGCGCGCTGTCCAGGTCGCAATACCTGGACGGGTTGGTTGCGGCCGGCTTCGCGAACCCGACTGTCACCTTCAGCCACCAGGTCGCGGCGGGCATGCATTCGGCAATCATCAATGCGGACAAGCCTAGTGATTGCTGCGCGCCGGCTGAGCAGGCCGGCTGCTGCGCGCCGGCTGAGCAGGCCGCCTGTTGCTCGACGGCTGAGCGGGCCGGCTGTTGCTCGAGCGGTGCGCTTGGCGCGGGGGAGTGTGGCTGCCAGTGACCGAAACGACCGCGCCGGCCGACGTCGAAGTACCGGTACTAGCCAAGCTGTCGACCCTGGATCGGTTCCTGCCGGTGTGGATCGTGCTGGCGATGGCCACCGGCATCCTGCTCGGTCGCGAGATTCCCTCGCTGGCCAGCCGGCTGGATACGGTCAAGGTTGGTTCGGTCAGCTTGCCGATCGCGATTGGCCTGCTTTTGATGATGTATCCGGTGCTGGCCAAGGTCCGTTACCGGCAGCTGGACCGGGTCACCGGGGATCGCCGATTGCTGGTCAGCTCGCTGGTGCTCAACTGGCTGGTCGGTCCGGCGCTGATGTTCGCGCTCGCCTGGCTGCTGTTGCCGGACCTGCCCACGTACCGCACTGGCCTGATCATCGTCGGGCTGGCCCGGTGCATCGCGATGGTGCTGATCTGGAACGACTTGTCCTGCGGTGATCGGGAGGCAGCCGCGGTGCTGGTCGCGATCAACTCTGTGTTCCAGATCGTCGCCTTCGGGGCGCTCGGCTGGTTCTACCTGCAGGTATTGCCTGGTTGGCTCGGTCTGTCCCGCTCATCGGCGCAGTTTCCGACCGGCACGATCTTCGTTTCGGTGCTGGTGTTTCTCGGTATTCCGCTACTGGCCGGCTACCTGACCCGGACGGTTGGCGAGCGGAGCCGTGGAACTGAGTGGTATGAGAACCGTTTCTTGCCGAGGATCGGTCCGGTCGCGCTGTATGGGTTGCTGTTCACCATAGTGGTGCTGTTCGCCCTGCAGGGCCACACGATCACGGCCCGACCGTGGCAGGTAGCCCGGATCGCGCTGCCGTTGCTCGGATACTTCTTCCTCATGTTCGGCGGCAGCTTTGTGTTGGGTCATCGGTTGAAACTCGGCTACGCCAAGACCGCGACGCTGGCTTTCACTGCGGCTGGCAACAATTTCGAGCTGGCTATCGCGGTAGCTATCGCGGTGTTCGGGGTGAGCTCCGGGCAGGCGCTGGCCGGCGTGGTCGGGCCGTTGATCGAGGTACCGGTGCTGGTTGCGCTGGTGTACCTCGCGTTGTGGATTCGAAGGCGTTATTACTCGTCCGAGGGGGTGTCTGGTGCCAGCAATGCCTGAGCTGCCAGAGGTGCTGTTCGTGTGCGTGCACAATGCTGGGCGGTCGCAGATGGCGGCCGCGCTGCTGGAACATCATGGTGCTGGTCGGGTTGTGGTCCGCTCGGCCGGCTCGGTGCCGGCCGGCCAGATCAACCCGATCGCAGCCCAGGCGATGGCCGAACTCGGCCTGGATCTGACCGCGCAGCATCCGAAGCTGCTTACCGACGAAGCGGTGCGCGCCAGCGATGTGGTGATCACGATGGGCTGCGGGGATGCCTGCCCGATCTATCCGGGCAAGCGCTACCTCGACTGGCAACTCACCGACCCGGCCGGCTTGCCGATCGAGCAGGTCCGCCCGATCCGGGACGAGATCGACCGGCGGGTGCGGACGTTGCTGGCCGAACTGTTCAGCTGAGTAGCTTTGGTCGGGGTCCGATCGGTCGTTCGGGATCACCGGGACCTGCCCGGCCGTAATTGGCCCAGCAGCACGTGCTGCTGAACCCAAGAACATCCTGAGAAACAGGGTCTAAACACGAACGGCGCCGCCCACCAGTGGGCGATTACCGGCCCGACACGCCGCCGCCAACCGCCCACTCAACACCCAGCCGCCCACTCGTGCGAGGCGGCCCGCACAACTGCCCACTCGTGCGAGGCGGCCCACGCAACTGCCCACTCGTGCGAGGCGGCCCGCACAACCGCCCACTCGTGCCAAGCCCCTAGCGGGATCGGCCGAGTAGCGCTACCAGTTGCTCGATCGGCGCCGCATCGGCCGGGCACGGCTGGGGTGGCGCGAACGGTGCCCGGTCCGGCGGCAGGTCACCGAGCCGGGCGCGGGTGAATCGCAGCGACCGGTCGGTCAGCACACCCGGAAAGTCCAGCTGTTGCCCGGTCGCGCGAGCCAGATCCCAACCGTGCACGAGCAGTTCGGTGATCCGCAGGTCGAGCGCCACGATCGCCGGCACCGTCCCGAATGGCACCGTCACGATCCGGTCCAGCGCACCGGGACGTTGCACCGCCAGCAACAACTCCTCAGCAGCCGTCCGGTAGCCGGCCGGTGTGTCGTCCCCGGCAGCGCTAGCCGAAGGCTGCTCGCCACGCAGGATCGCCGCGAACCGCCGGTTGCCGGCGACCAGGTGCTGCAGCAGCTCACGTACGTCCCATTCCGAGCAGGGCGTCGGTGCCGTCCACTGCTCGTCGGTGATCGGCTCCACCACCTGCCCGGTGGTCTGCAACGCGGTGCGCAACAGCTCGGCAATGTCGGTTGATCCGGTCATCGATCCCTCCCCGTCGGCCAGCGGCGCGGCCTTTCCCGGCCGTCCCGACCAGAATATCGCGCGAACACCGCCAACCACGGCTGATCGACCCACCGCCATCGTGCTTAGCTGACGGTCGTCAGGCGCTCAGGCTAGAGTCAGGATGCTCACGATCGCGGTGCAGAGGGGTGATGGTGACCGACTTCCAGCTTTCCGAGGCACAACGGTCCTACGCCGGCTGGGTGCGCACACTCGGGCGCGATCAGCTGGTGTCGCTGGCGGCCGGGCAGACCGGCCAGGTGAACCGCCCGTTGCTTCGCCGGATGGGCGAACTCGGTTTGCTGCGCGGGCTGTTCGGCGGCCAGCCGGGTGAGCCGATCCGGGACGCGGCCGCGATGCAGTTGTGCCTGCTGCGAGAATCACTGGCCCAGGTCAGCGGCGAGGCTGAAACCGCGCTTGCCTTGCAGGGATTGGGCAGTTACCCGATCCTGCAGGCCGGCACGACGGCGCTACAAGATCGCTGGCTGCCTAAGGTCGTCAGCGGTGAGGCGGTGGCGGCCTTCGCGCTGTCTGAGCCCGGCGCCGGCTCGGACGCCGCGGCGCTGGAGCTGCGGGCCGAACCGGACGGCGACGGCTGGCGGCTGACCGGTGAGAAGCTGTGGATCTCCAACGCCCCCGAGGCCGACATCTACTCGGTATTCGCGCGCACTACCGCGAATGCTCGGGCCCGCGGCGTGACCGCGTTCGCGGTGCCAGGCGAGCGGGCCGGCCTGTCCGGCGAGCGCCTGCAACTGCTGTCGCCACACCCGATCGGCCGGCTGAGCTTCGACGGCGTCCGGGTCGAGCGGTCCGACCTGCTGGGCCAGCCGGATCAGGGCTTCGCGGTGGCGATGCGCACCCTGGATCTGTTCCGTCCCAGCGTCGGCGCGTTCGCGGTGGGGATGGCCCAGGCTGCGCTCGATGCCACCGTCGAGCACGTCCGGCAGCGTGAGGTGCACGGCGGACCGCTGGCCGATCAGCAGGCGGTGGCGCATCAGCTGGCCGACCTTGCCACCGAGCTGGCGGCGGCCCGGCTGCTGGTATACGCGGCTGCCAGCGCCTACGACGACGCCAGCCAGCCGGCCGAGCAGCCGGCCAGGTCAGCGATGGCCAAGCTGTTCGCGACCGAGGCCGCCCAGCGGATCATCGACGGTTGCGTGCAACTGCACGGGGCACGGGCGCTGCAGCACGGCCACCTGCTCGAACACCTCTACCGTGACGTGCGCTCGTTGCGGATCTATGAGGGCGCCTCGGAAATCCAGCGCACCATCATCGCCCGGCAACTCCTCGGGCGCGCACCTCACCGGCAGGAGAGCTCGACATGACATCGGACAGTGGCTACCGGTTCCGGGCTTCGGCCCCGCTCACCGAGCACTGGCAGCACTTCAGGTTCAGCAAGGCCGATGGCATCGCGACGGTAACTTTGGACCGTCCGGAAAAGCTCAATCCGCTCACCTTCGAAAGCTACGCCGACCTGCGTGACCTGCTGGCCGAGCTGCCGCACCACCAGGACGTCCGGGCCCTGATCATCCGTGGTGAGGGCCGGGGCTTCTGCGGCGGCGGGGACGTCAACGAGATCATCGGCGAGCTGATCAAGATGCAGCCGCGCGATCTGATGCGGTTCACCAAGATGACCGGTGACGTGATTCGGGCAATGCGGGAATGCCCGATCCCGATCATCACCGCGATCCATGGCATCGCGGCCGGGGCCGGGGCGGTGGTCGCGCTGGCCTCGGACTTCCGGGTGGTGAGTACCTCCGGCAAGTTCGCGTTCCTGTTCACCAAGGTTGGCCTGTCCGGTGGCGATATGGGCGCTGCCTACCTGCTGCCCAGGGTGTCGGGCTGGGCCGTGCGACCGACCTGCTGATGCTCGGTGGCACGATCGACTCGGCCACCGCCGACCGGTACGGCCTGGCGTCCCGGCTGGTCGCCGACGACGAGTTGGACGCGGCGGTCAGCGAGCTGGCCGCCACCCTGGCGGCCGGCCCCACGCTGGCCATCGCACAGACCAAGTCGCTGCTCACCCGCGAGCTGGACATGCCGCTGTCGGCGGCGATGGAGCTGGACGCGATGACCCAGGCGCTGCTGATGACCAGCCATGATCATGCCGAGTTTCACGCCGCGTTCAACGAGCGCCGGCCGCCGCGCTGGGAAGGCCGCTGAGCTCAGCTCGGTTGCCAGCGCCGATGTGCGGTGCCGGTTTGACCTTGCCGGATAAGCTCAAGCCGGGGTTTCGGGCCTTCCAATCGGCCACCCTGCGGTTTGCGGGCACCGGCCTGCCAGGGTAGCGGCCAGCAGGCGCCGGGGCCGGCATAGTCCTGCTCGGCGGCTGCGTGCAACGTCCAGTTGGGGTCGTACAGGTGCGCCCGGCCGAGCAGGCACAGGTCTGCCCGGCCGGCCAGCAGGATCGAGTTAACGTCGTCGTAGGAGGAGATAATGCCGACCGCCATGGTCGCGATGCCGACCTCGTTGCGAATCCGGTCGGCGTAGGGAGTCTGGAAAGATCGGCCGAACTGCGGCCGCTCGTGCTCGCTGACCTGGCCGCTGGACACGTCGATCGCATCAGCGCCAGCATCGGAAAACGCCCTGGCAATCTCGACTGAATCCGCACCGGTGATGCCGCCGTCGGTCCAGTCGGTGGCCGAGATCCGGACGCTGATCGGCAGCTGTTCCGGCCAGACCGCGCGGATCGCCGAGAAGACCTCCAGCGGGAAGCGCAGCCGGTTGGCAAGGCTGCCGCCATAGTCGTCGGTGCGCTGGTTGGTCAGCGGTGAGATGAACGACGAGAGCAGGTAGCCGTGCGCGCAGTGCAATTCCAGCAGGTCGAAGCCGGCGTCCCGGGCGCGCACCGCAGCCTCGCGGAATTGCTCGGCAATTTCAGCCAATTCCTCGACGGACAGCTCGCGGGGTTGCTGGCTGATGCCGGCCCGGTACGGCAGCGGGGACGGTGCGACCAGCGGCCAGTTGCCCTCGGCCAGCGGCAGGTCCATCCCGTCCCACATCAACCGGGTGGAGCCCTTGCGGCCGGAGTGGCCCAGCTGGATGCCGACCTTGGCCGCCGACTCGGCATGGACGAAGTCGGTCAGCCGCCGCCAGCCGGCCGCCTGCTCGTCGGTGTAGATGCCGGTGCAGCCAGGGGTGATCCGGCCGGCCTCGGACACGCACACCATCTCGGTCATCACCAGGCCGGCGCCGCCGAGTGCCTTGCCGCCCAGGTGTACCAGGTGAAAGTCGTTCGGCAGGCCGTCGGTAGACCGGTACATGTCCATCGGCGAAACGACTACCCGGTTGGCCAGTTCCAGCCCGCGTAACCGGAACGGCTGGAACATTGGCGGCCGCACCTGAGCGTCACCCAGCCCGCGATCGGCCTGGTCCCCGGCGAACCACTGGTCCACCTCGGCGACAAATTCCGGATCGCGGACCCGCAAGTTGTCATAGGTGACCCGGCGGCTGCGAGTCATGATGTTGAAAGCGAACTGGAGCGGATCCTGATCGCAGTATTGCCCGATATTCTCGAACCATTCCAGGCTGGCCTGGGCGGCACGCTGGGTGGACAGCACCACTGGCCGGCGCTCGTCCTGGTACGCCTGCAGGGCCGAGTCCAGGTCCGGCTGCTCGTGCAGGCAGGCCGCCAGCGCCAGCGCATCCTCCATCGCCAGCTTGGTGCCGGAACCGATCGAGAAGTGCGCGGTGTGGGCGGCGTCGCCCAAAAGCACGATATTGCCGTGATGCCAGCGCTCGCACTTGACGCGCACGAACGAGCTCCACGGGTGGTGGCGCTGGTGGGGCGGCAGGTTGGCGAGCAACGGGTGGCCGCCCAACCAGGGTTCGAACATTTGCTGGCAGGCGGTCAGGGTGCCCTCGATGTCCAGCCGATCCCAGTCGGCCTGCCGCCA
>JBDSAN010000419.1:0-9312 GCA_039922115.1 Jatrophihabitantaceae bacterium | reverse complement strand
CGCCGACGGCGGGCGCGCCTGGCTTGACGAGGCAGCGCAGCAGCGCCCGCGACACGCGCCCAGTTATGCCAACCCGGTACTCGCTCGGGTCAGACTGTGGCCATGTCCGAGGGCCAGACGGAGCCGTCCTCGTTACGGGAGACGACGGAGTCGCTGTCGCAGTTCGGCGCGCGGGTCCTCAATCAGTTGTCCATCACAGCCTGGCTGCCGGCGGCAGCGCTGGTGCTGTGTGTTGCGTTCATCCTCGACCTTGGCGGAGCGCTCGATGCGCGTGTGACGGTACCGGCGGCGAATGGTGCGGGCGGCCGGGTGGCGCGGTTGCATCCAGGCATCGCTGATCCGCTGACGGCTGCTATGCACACGCTGTCCGGGGTCGGGCTTGGTGGTGCGCTGCTGCTGATCGTCGCGATGACTGTGTTGACGATGCTGACTCAAGCGTTTGCGTTCGAGGCGATCCGGGTCCTGGAGGGCTACTGGGGAACGGGGCGGCTGGCCGAATCGTGGGCCGCGCGGCGAAGCGCGACGTTTCGTGAACACCGTCAGGACCTCGACGACCTCAAAGTGACGCTTCAGATGCGCGCGTGGCACGCTGCCCGCATCCGAATCGAGCAGACCCAAGCAGAGGACATCCGGCTGAACGATGACAGTGAGGCCAGGACGTGGACGCCGGACATGCTCGCGGTGCTGGGCGCGTCGCTGACTGGCAAAAGACTGACGTGGACATGCCGTTCGAGCAGCGGCTGGAGTGCTACAAGATTCCGTGGGAGGAGTACGCGCCGCCTGACCTTCGACGCCAGATGATCAACGCGGATAAGGCGATCCGTGATCTGCCACAGGTGGCGCGAGCCCAGCCGACCCGGCTCGGCAACGTCCTGCGGGCCTATGAGGACGCCACAAGACGCGAACATGTCGAGACACTGGTCCTCAACGTCTACGACCAGATGACGCCGGGCGCGCAGAGCCGGCACAACGAGAGCCGGAACCGGCTCGACCTGTACTGCTCGACGGTGTTCGTGCTACTCCTGCTCGCCGCCATCACCTGGGCACGGCTGGGCTGGAACCATGCAGGCTGGGCGGCCGCCATGTCCGTCGCGCTTCTGGGCCTAGCGTGGCTGATGTACCGCGCGGCCATCGCCAGCGCACGCGGATACGGCCTCATCCTCGTCAGAATTGCGCAAGAGTTCCCGGGCACATGACTACCGGGGACACTTCAGCTGCCAGTTCCCTGGGTGAGCGGTAGCCGCTCCATCGGAGTCGATGGGTGCTTGTCGTGATTGGGCGGCTGGTCCTCGTTGAACTTGACGTAGTCGCACGCGCCGCATTTCCACCACACCTTCTTCCGATCGCCCGAGGGGACGCGCAACTCGTTCATGCTCACAGGATGAACCCGGAACATGCGGAAAGTCGAGAGGCGAACAATCCTGCCTGCGACACCCATCCGAACCCCGGCAGAAGGCGGACCGGGGCAACCGGAACGAAGCTCGGGACAGGCGGGCCCGCCGGAAACGGCTCGGCGGCCAATATCGCTGACCGACGGCAGGCGCAGTCCGCGTCCACCCATCAGCAGCGACGATGCGGACCAACTGATCAACCCGCTTGCAGGCCCGCTGACGCTCGGCGGCCACCTTGGCCATGATGTTGGCATGGATGTTGATGACACCTGGGCTTACCGGGCGCGCGGCCACGACCCGCTGGTCGGGGTGCAGGTGCTGCGGATCGGACTAACCGACCGCCGCGCGTGTTCGTCCGGTTCGTCGATGAAAGCTTCGAGAGCCGGGAGCGGTGGGTGCCCCCGGCAACGACGGCCGCAGTTTGACCGCTTGGCGACGCTCGCCGCCACTCCGTGATCAGTCTTCAGGCGTCGTCGACATGCCGCTTTACGAGGCCCGCAATTGCTGGGGTATCCCCATCTACCGGGATATACCCGGTGCGGTTGACCGCCGTTCGATGCAGTTCAGAGCCGTTGCCCGCAGATCGATCCTCCAGCAAACCTCCAGCCCTGGTGGTGTGCAGGTCCATCGCCACTGCCCGTGGCCGTGCTGCGGCTGGCGGCGTGACTACAACCATGCCAGGCAGATGGCTCGCATCATATTGGTCATGACCGCCGCCCGCGACGAGCTCCACCGCTTGGTCCAGTAGGTGCCGAGCAGCAGGTGTCGGCTGCCCTGATCTAGAGAGTGTCTGACAAATGTTTGGTCCAGGCGATGACGGCGTTGAGGACGGCGGCGGCTCGGTAGGTGGTAGCGAGTTTGTCGTAGCGGGTGGCCAGGCCGCGCCATTGTTTGAGGTGGGCGAAGCGGCGTTCGATGACGTTGCGGTTGCGGTAGTCGATCGCGTCGAATGTTGGGGGCCGGCCGCCGTGTGAGCCGCGGCGTTGGCGGTGGCCGATCTGGTCTGAGGGTTGCGGGATGACCGCGACAATCCCGCGCTCGCGCAGATGGGCACGGATCGCGCGAGAGGAGTAGGCCTTGTCAGCTCGCAACCGGTCCGGGCGGGTCCGCGGACGACCGACCGGCCGGACAACGCGCAGCTGCGCGAGCAGGGGCAGCAACGCCGGGGCGTCGTTGGCCTGACCGGCCGTGACGGCGATGACAGCGGCAGACCGTGACCGTCGACCAGGTGGTGGACCTTCGTTGACAGCCCGCCGCGGGACCGGCCGAACCCGTGATCAGGCGGCTCGACTCGCAGATTGTTGTAGTTCGACCCAGCCCCCTGTGTGGCGAGCGATGTTGGTCGCGTGCTGATGCGCACGGGCGATGGTCGAGTCGACAGCGATCGACCAGTCCAACTGCCCGGCGGCATCGGCTTGCGCGGTCAACGCCGCGAGCACCGCATCCCACGTGCCGTCGGCGGCCATCCGTCGATGCCACGTCCACGCCGTCTGCCACGACCCGAACACCGGCGGCAGATCACGCCACGCGATCCCACACCGATACCGATAGATGATCGCCTCGACCATCGTCCGGGCATCGGAGAACGGCCGACCCCGCCGCCCCGTCGGCGACGGCAACATCGACGCGATCAACGACCACTGGACATCAGAAAGCAACCGGAACCTCGACACAGGTCGAGGCTCTCAACAATCAGCCGCAATCTTTGTCAGACACGCTCTAGTCGTGCGTGATCTCCTCGGCTTGCTCGAGGAGGTCGGGTTGGAGGCGTTCGTCGGCGTCGAGCACTTCGATGCCGACGAGGCGGTCGTCTTTCCAGTCGTGCGTGACGAAGCCGTCGATGCCGGCCGGGAGCGTGGCCGCGGCATGCCCACCGCGCTGACCGAACTGATCACCCTCGGCCGGACCCTATCGCGCCGCGGAGGTGCGCGAAGAGCCAGTTAACGGACCAATTAGTTAATACCAAAATCGTACCCTTGCCGTCTTGCCCTATATTAGCGCTTCGTGCTACGTTCAAAAGTAAGAAATCTTACCTTTGTAGAGAGTGAGGAATCATGAATGCACCCAAACGAGGCCTGGCAAAGCGCGCAGCCGCGGTCGCCATGATCGGCGGAGCCTTGGCCGCAGGAGGAATGACCTTCGCAAACCCATCAAGCGCGGCAACGTTGCATTCAAGCTCGGCAAGCGTCGCCCACGTTACACCGGCCTGGAATGGTTGTTGGGAATACCACTGCCCAAATCTGTAACACTCGCAGACCAGCAACGCGGCAACGTCGCGTTTCGGATCGGCCGTCGAGCCCGTCGCAGGCGTCCACGCTGCGGTTTTGATCTCGGTCAGCACCGGGAGCCCGAACTTGCGCCCCTCGCCGCCGTCGCCGGCCCACAGCCTGAGGATGTCTCGTTCGCCGCTGCAGGTAACCCCGATAGCCACATAGGTCGGCCGGTTGACCACCTGCCCCATCCCGGACCTTAACCGGCTCATCGCGGAAGAGGGTGTAGCTGTGGGCGCGTCGGTGGCTGGGTAGGGGTCGAGGTCTTTCGATGATGGAGGTTCCTACGCCAGCCATCTGAAGACCTCGACGTGCGTGACGTTACCTTTTGCCCTGCTGATCTGACGACGTTCTGCCGCCTGGATGACCTGGGTCTGGTGGTAACGGGTCAACAGCTGCATGCCGATCATGCCGTGTTGGCCCGCCGACTGGCCGAGCCGGATGACTGGTGCCGTTCCTGTGGCTGCCAGGGCAGGCCCTGCGACAGCATCGTTCGGCGGCTGGCGCATGTTCCTCCGGGATGGCGCCCGACGATCCTGCACGTGCGGATACGCCGCTACCGGTGCACCGGCTGCGGGCACGTGTGGCGCCAAGACGGCTCACAAGCTGCAGCGCCGAGGGCGAAACTATCGACCTAGGCGGTTCTGTGGGCGTTGTAGTGTCTGGTCATCGACCGGATGTCGATCGCCCGGATCGCTACGGGTCTCGGCGTCTCGTGGCACACCGCCAACGACGCCGTCCTCGCCGCTGGCCGGCAGCTGCTGATCAACGATCCGGCACCAGCAACGGACCCACCGAAGCCATCAACGGCTGCCTGGAACACCTCCGCGCGGCACCCCCCTCGGCTTCCGCAACCTCACCAACTACATCACCAGATCGCTACTCGACACCGGCGGTTTCAGGCCCCAACTACACCCTCTTCTGCGATGAGCCCCATAAGCTTCGCGATACCTAGGGGGAGTGCCGCCTCGAACTGCAAGAGCCCCCGGGGCCAGGAGGTGAAGTGACGAGCCTAACGCCGGTACCCGACCGCCGTGTTTTCCTCAGCTACGCACATGAGGACGCTGCACTTGTCCAGGTGATCGTTGCTGCCCTCAGCGAGGCTGGCGTCACTGTCACCAACCAGGATCCGTTCGTAGCAACCACCGTCGACGTAGTACAAGAACATCTGTCAGACGCTCTTCGAGCGAGTGATCTCCTCATTGTCATGGTTTCTGGTGCCGCATTTCAAAGCCCCTGGGTTAATTGGGAGATAGAGCAGGTCGTATCCGGAAAGCTCCGCAAACGCGGCGTAGACATCATTCCGGCGCGCCTCGATGAAACGCCGCTACCTAGCGCGCTCGCGCACCGACAAGCGATCGACTTTACGCGTGACTTCGACGGCGGCTTGCGAGAGCTGATCCGGCAAATCAACGCCAGCCGTTATCTCGATTTCAAGCGCCTTACCCCTCAGGCGTTCGAGAATCTAGTCGCAGATCTGTTGCATACGCTTGGCTTCTCCGTCGACGGACAGAGAAGCCTCAGTGCCGCAGAAGTCGACATCCGCGCCACGCGCCGGGCAAGGGACCCGTTCGGAGCGGTGGAAAGCGAGACGTGGCTAGTCGAATGCAAACTTTATGGCGCCGGCGGCCGGATCTCTGTAGACGCGATCCGCCAGATGGCCGGCTTTCTCGCAACCGCACCGGTCTCAAGTCGTGGCCTCCTCGTAACCACGGCACAGGTCACCTCCGTTGCCTACGAGTACCTCGCGGAGGTGGAGCGCACGGCCCGCGTGCGCCTCCGAGTCATCGACGGAGCCGAGCTGTCAGCGCTACTTCGCGAGAACTCGGAACTCGTCGTTAGGCATTTCGTGGCACCGGAGGAGCCTGATGGCCTCGGTTGAGGAGCATCTTCGGAATCGACTCGACGCGGTCTCGCAAGGGGCGCTCGGGTGGAGCGAGTTCGAAGTCGTGGGGGTCGATACGTTAACGCACTTGTTCGTCCCCCCTCTTACCCGGCCACAGGTTCAAGCCCGCACCTACTCTGGGATTGACCGGCGCGATGCGATCTTTCCGAACCGCAACCATGCCAAACCGAACGGATGGGGTCAGCTGCTCAACGATGTCGAGGCGCGGATGGTGCTGATTGAGTTCAAAAACTTCGGCGGCCCAGTTGGCAAGGATGAAGTTAATCAAACCCGCAACTACCTCACCCCTCCGCTCGGACGTTTCGCCATTGTGATCGCGCGCAATGGATACGATCGGGCTGCCTACACCAAGCGCAACAGCGTTTACAGCGAAGACAAGAAGGTCATCCTGCTCCTGACCGCCGACGACCTGAAAGAGATGCTGTACATGAAGGAGCGCGGAGAAGATCCTGTCGACCTGATCATGGACAACATCGAAAGGTTCTACATCGAATACGAGTAGCCGCCAGCCGAGAGCTTCGTGCCCGCGCGGATTTGATGGCCCAGTGGTCGGACGCGGGCGTGCCGCGCATAGCGACCCATCTGCGCAGAGTGGTTCCTGGCGACCAACCACGCCAGATCGACGGCTATGGATCGGATCATCAGCGGTACGCCACGATGCAGCAGCACCCGGCTGGAGTGATTCGGGTTTGAAAGAGCCGCCTTGGCTCTCCTGGATGTGCCCCCGGCAGGATTCGAACCTGCGACGCCCGGCTTAGGAGTCCGGCGCTCTATCCCCTGAGCTACGAGGGCTGGGATCGTTGCTATGCCTGGTTCGAACCGGTAGCACGATCGTCCTGCCAGATCTTCGACCAACGACGGCCCGAAGATCCAGTAGGCATCATCCCATGCGTCACCCGTCCGACCTCGATCCGGCCCAGCCAGGCCAACAACGCCGAGCTAGCGAAGCAAGCCGAGAAGGACTCAGGCCAGCGACCGCAGCACCTCAGCCAATTGCGCGATACCCCAGTCCAGATCCGCCGGCTCGATCACCAGCGGCGGCGCGAGTCGGATGGTCGAGCCGTGTGTGTCCTTGGCCAGCACTCCGCGCTCGGCCAACCGCTCACAGATCTGCCGCCCGGTTGCCAGCGCTGGGTCGATATCGACCCCTGCCCACAACCCGATTCCGCGCACCGCAACCACACCCGAACCCACCAATGCGGCCAGCGAATGGTGCATCCGCTCACCCAACTCCCTAGCTCGGCGCTGCGGCTCACCCGTCGCGAGCAGGCCAACCACGGCGCGCCCGACCGCTGCCGCCAACGGGTTGCCGCCAAAAGTCGAACCGTGCTCACCCGGCCGCAGCACCAGCATCACGTCCCGGTTGGCCGCCACCGCCGACACCGGAACCACCCCGCCGCCCAGCGCCTTGCCCAGTAGGTACAGGTCGGGCACCACGCCGACGTGCTCGCACGCGAACGTCGCCCCGGTACGTCCGAGTCCCGACTGGATCTCATCGGCGATCAGCAAGACCTGGTGCGAATCGCACAGCCGCCGCACCGCCGGCAGGTAATCGGCCGGCGGGACGATCACGCCGGCCTCGCCCTGGATCGGTTCGAGCAGCACCGCAACGGTGTTCTCATCGATCGCGGCGGCAACCTCGTCGGAACAGCCATACCCGACCTGGCGAAAGCCCGGTGTGAACGGCCCGAAATCGGCTCGCGCGGTCTCGTCATCGGAGAAGCTGACGATGGTGGTGGTCCGGCCGTGGAAGTTTCCGCTGGCGACGATGATGTTCGCACGATCGGCCAGGACGCCCTTGATTCGATAACCCCACTTGCGGGCCAGCTTGATGGCGCTCTCGACCGCCTCGGCGCCGGTGTTCATCGGCAGGATCATGTCCTTGCTGGTCAACTCGGCCAGTTCGGCGCAGAACGGCCCGAGCTGATCGTTGTGAAACGCCCGGCTGGTGAGCGTGATCCGATCGAGTTGTGCCCGCGCTGCCGCCAGGATCTGTGGGTTGCTGTGCCCGAAGTTGACCGCCGAGTACGCGGCCAGAAAGTCCAGGTAGCGGCGGCCCTCGAGGTCGCGCACCCAGGCGCCCTCGCCCGCGGTGACCACCACCGGCAGCGGCGAGTAGGTATGCGCCACATAGTCCTCAGCCAGCGCCAGGTGCTCGCTGGTACCTGCCGCCACGATGCCTGCCATCATCCCCGCCTCTCGTGCAGCACACCACGCATGAACCCTGCGGGTAGCACCCATTGTGCTGCCCGTGCGTCCACTCCGACGCCAGCAGGTGCCCCGGGCGGGTTGCCAGCAATTCCGTTGACCGCTGTGGTGAGCTTGGCTGGTGCTGGAACTCACCCGTGGCCTGTCGCCGACCGGTCTCAAAGCAGTCGCCGAACTGGAACGCCGAACCGTCGCAACTGACGGTGGCCGGCTCAAGCTCGAATGGGGTGCGCTGAATACCGGCGGCGGCCGGGACGTCCAGGAAGTTCTCTGGTGGGACGAGCGGGACAACGCCAAATTGCTCGGCTTTCTCGGGGTGTACTCCTTCGGCAGCCCGACCATCGAACTGGCCGGCATGGTCGACCCGACCGCCCGCCGCCGGGGCATCGGCGCAGCGCTGCTCGAGGCAGCGATGCCCTTGTGCGCGCAGCAGAACGCGACCCAAGTGCTACTGGTCGTGCCGAGGGCATCAACGGCCGGACGAGAACTCGCACTCAGCAGGGGCGGCACGCTCGACCACTCCGAACATGCCCTGGTACTGCCCGGCGAACCGCTGACCGGTCAGGACGACCCCACGCTGACCTTGCGGCCCGCCACCGCTGAGGACCTGCCCGAGGTGTATCGGCTACTTGCCAGTGCGTTCGACTGGGTACCGAAAGACCTCGCCCGCAGCCTCGATGCACCGGATGACCTGCTGATGCTGGCCGAACTCGCCGGGCAGCCGGTCGGAACGCTCCGCCTGACCCGCGACGGCGATCACGGCAGGATCTATGGCTTCGCGGTCGACCCCGCCTTCCAAGGCCGAGGCATCGGCCGAGCGGCCCTGCGCCGTGCCTGCCAGAAACTACGCCAGGACGGCGCGAAAGTCGTTGGCCTGGAGGTAGCCGTTGACAATGAGCGGGCGCTCGGCCTGTACACCTCGGTCGGGTTTAGCGAGGAAACCACAGAGGATTACTTCGCCCTGCCGCTGACGGATGAAGCGGGGCACGCTGGACAGTAGGCAGGCGGCGGGGTAGTCGGCCGACCGTCCAGGTCTTGGCTGCCTCGGCATTGCTGAACCCGCAGTGATCGGCGGCCTGAACCACGCTGTACCAGCAGGTTCGACCCGGCACGTCCAGCTGCTACCAGCCGGACGGCTGGTAATCCTTGAGGAAAACGCCGTGCAGGTCCTCGCCCAATTCACCGCGCACGATCGGGTCGTACACCCGGGCAGCACCATCGACCAGGTCCAGCGGCGCATGAAAACCCTCGTCGGCCAGCCTAACCTTGGTGGGATGCGGCCGCTCATCGGTGATCCAGCCGGTATCAACGCTGGTCATCAGGATCGCATCGGTGAGCAGTTCGGTTGCTGAGGTCCGGGTCAGCATGTTCAGCGCGGCCTTGGCCATGTTGGTGTGCGGGTGCCCAGGGCCCTTATAACCACGGCTGAAAACGCCTTCCATCGCCGAGACGTTCACGATGTACTTGCGGCGTGCTGGCGAGGCAGCCAGGGCTGGGCGCAGCCTGCTGACCAGGATGAACGGCGCGGTCATGTTGC
>JBDSAN010000418.1:0-5658 GCA_039922115.1 Jatrophihabitantaceae bacterium | reverse complement strand
GCCGCACCAAGGAGGGGTTGATCACCAGCCCCGAATCGACCACTCGCCGCCGAACTGCTCACTCGTGAACGCAGGACGGCCCGAACCGCCCGCTCACGCACACGCGTTCCTGAAACTGCCCACTCGTGCGGCCGGGCGAGCTACGTCTCAGATCGTGGCGAACCGGGCGACGGCGGTGGCACGGTGAACCGGATGCCTCGACGAGCGGACGCCAGCCCCGGCCGTACTGCCGGCCACCGCACCGGCACCCCGGAATTCGCCAGGTTGCAGCGAGCAATGCTGGCTGCCGCTTTGGCCGCCTTCGCGATGATGTACTGCACCCAGCCGCTGTTGCCGGCGATCGGTGCCGACCTGGGCGGCGCGCCGGCCACCGTCAGCCTGACCGTGTCCGCGACCACCGGGGTGCTGGCGCTGGCGATCCTGCCACTGTCCAGCGTGGCGGACGCGATCGGTCGGCTGCGCCTGATGCGGATCGGGCTGGCCTCGGCCTGCCTGCTGGTGCTGGCCTCGGCCGCCGCGCCCAACCTCGCGGCGCTGATCGCGATCCGGGCGCTGGTCGGCCTGGCGCTGGCCGCGGTGGTCGCCGTCGCGATGGGCCACGTCGGGGACGAGGTGCATCCGAACTCGCTCGGCTCGGCGATGGGCTTCTACGTCGCCGGCAACAGCCTCGGCGGGGTCGGCGGCCGGCTGATCGCGGCCGCCGCCGGCGATGGCCCCGGCTGGCGGTACGGGGTGCTAGCGGTCGGGTTGCTAGCCACGGTGGCGACCCTGGCGTTCAGCTTCGCGGTACCCGAACCGGTGCGGTTCCGGCCGGTTCCGCTGCGCTGGTCGGCGCTGCGCTCCGGCGTGCTCGGGCACCTCGCCGACGCCGGCGTCGTCCGGCTCTGCCTGATCGCGTTCCTGCTGATGGGTGGCTTCGTGGCCACCTACAACTACCTGGCATTCCGGTTGCTGCGCGCCCCATTCACGCTGAGCCAGGGCGTGATCGGGCTGGTATTCCTGGCCTATCTCGCCGGCACCGCGTCCTCGGCGCTGGCCGGCCGGCTGGCTGATCGCTGGGGCGGCCGGAGGACCCTGCTGGCCTGCACCGCGGTGATGGCGGTCGGGTTGCTGCTGACGCTGCCCGACCAGCTCGTAGCCATCGTCGCCGGGCTGCTGGTGTTCACCGCCGGCTTCTTCGGCGCGCATGCGGTCGCCAGCGGCTGGGTGTCCAGCCGCGCCCGAGCCGGCCGGGCGCAGGCCAGCGCGCTCTACCTGCTGGCCTACTACGCCGGCTCCAGCGTGCTCGGTGCGGTGACCGGCCTGGCTTTCGCGCACTGGAACTGGCCCGGGCTGGTTGCCGTCGTCGCCAGCTACCTGATCGGCGCGCTCGGGCTGGCCCGCACCATCGGTCCGGCTGGCGCTGCCGACCCAGCTAGCGGATGATCGGCCGATGCGGCCCCGACGCTTTGCCGGCCTGCTGGCCAGATCCATCGCCGGCCTGCTGGTCCTGATCACCCCTACCGCCGCTGGCGCAGCGACCAGCCCGCCCGGCCGAACCGGCATCGGGCAGGCGGTGCACGTGCCGGGCCTGCCGACGGTCGGCCCGCTGTTCCGCAATGGCCTGCAGCAGCCGCACGAGTGCACCGCCAGCGTCCTGCTCAGCCCCGGCCACGACCTGATCCTGACCGCCGCGCACTGCCTGCACGGCAGCGGCGCCGGCCTGCGGTTCGCACCGGGCTATGACCGTGGGCGGACCCCGTACGGCGTCTGGACGACCAGCCAGGCCTATGTCGATCCGTCCTGGATCAGCCGCCAGGACCCGCAGCACGACTACGCCATCGTCCGGGTCGCCCACCAGACCCGGCACGGTCAGCGGGTCGGGATCCAGGACGTGGTCGGCGGTGGCAACCTGCTCGCGCTGGCACCCCAACCCGGCCAGCCGCTCACAGTGCCGGCCTACCCGGCCGGTATCAACGACCAGCCGATCGACTGCGCGGTCACCGATTACGACACCAACGGCTACCCGAGCTTCGACTGCGGCGGCTACGTCGGCGGAACCAGCGGCGCGGCCTGGCTGATCCGGACCGCCATCCCGCACGTGTCGCTGGTGGCCGGCGTGATCGGTGGGCTGCACCAGGGTGGCTGCGTGGACTACACCTCCTACAGCTCAGCCTTCTCCCTCGATACCTACCGGCTGTGGCTGCGAGCAGCGCTCGGCGCACGGCCTGACACGGTGCCGGCGGCGGGCTCGGACGGCTGCTGACCGCAGCCCGATATTGCGTTGCGGCAACAGGCCGGATCGAGGAATCTGGACCGATGCCCTCTCGGATCGCCAACATCACCGTCGACTGCGCCGATCCCTGGCTGCTTGCCAACTTCTGGTCGGACGTGCTCGGCCTGCCGGTCCATCCGGACAGCGAACCGTCCGATGATGATGTCGGCATTCCGCTGGACGGCACCGGCCGAGAACTGCTGTTCCAGCGGGTTCCAGAATCCAAGTCGGTCAAGAACCGGTTGCACCTGTGCCTGGAACCCGGCCAGCTGCGCGAGCAGGAGGTCGACCGGCTGATCGAGCGTGGCGCGGTCCTGCTTGCGGACCATCGCAACCCGGACGGCACCGGCTGGGCGGTGCTGACCGACGTTGAGGGCAACGAGTTCTGCGTGCTGCGCAGCGCGGCCGAGCGGGCCGCGGCCCATCAGCCGGCGTCGGCCTGAGCACGAGCCAACTACTCTGATAGCCGATGTCTGCCGCGGATCCACCCCGAGCCACCGGCCTCGGCCAGCACTCCACTGACGATGACGAGCTACGAGCCCGGATAGCCCAGCTCGGCCGCCGTGACCGGGACCGGTTGAGCCGGCGGCTGGACCGACCAGCCCGGGCCAGCGGCGGCCGCCGGCCCGCTGCCAAGCCAGCCAGCGCCCACCAAGCGAACCAGCCGAACCACGCGAACCAGCCGAACCAGGCCGCGCTGATCAGCGAGATCGAGCGCGCCGAGCGGCGGCTGGCCGATCGACGGGCCGCCGTGCCGAGCATCCGCTACCCGTCCGAACTTCCGGTGAGCCAGCGCCGCGACGACCTGCTCGAGGTGATCGCCAACCACCAGGTGGTAGTGATCGCCGGTGAGACCGGCTCGGGCAAGACCACCCAGATTCCCAAGCTGTGCCTGGAACTCGGCCGGGGCGTGCTCGGCATGATCGGGCACACCCAACCGCGCCGGATCGCGGCCCGCGCGGTCGCCGAGCGGCTGGCCGACGAGCTCGATACCGAGGTCGGCCAGGGCGTCGGGTTCGCGGTCCGGTTCACCGACCGGGTCAGCGAGACGACCCTGGTCAAGCTGATGACCGACGGCATCCTGCTGGCCGAGATCCAGCGCGACGAACTGCTGCGCAACTACGACACGATCATCATCGATGAGGCCCACGAGCGCAGCCTGAACATTGACTTTCTGCTGGGATACCTGAAGAAACTGCTCCCCCGCCGTCCTGACCTGAAGCTGATCATCACCTCGGCGACGATCGATCCGCAGCGGTTCGCCAGCTATTTCGACGGCTGCCCGATCCTTGAGGTGTCCGGCCGCAGCTACCCGGTGGAGGTCCGGTACCGGCCACTGGTCGATCCCGACACCGAGGCACCCGACACCGAGGCGGCTGATCAGATCAGCGCGATCTGCGACGCGGTGCTCGAACTACGCCGCGAGGCTGCTGGTGACGTCCTGGTATTCCTTTCTGGCGAAAGGGAGATCCGCGACGCGGCGGACGCCCTGAACGGGTTGAAGCTGACCGATACCGAGGTGCTGCCGCTGTATGCCCGGCTGTCGGCGGCCGAGCAGCACCGGGTCTTCAGCAAGCACCAGGGTCGCCGGGTGGTGCTGGCCACCAACGTGGCCGAGACCTCGCTGACCGTCCCCGGCATCAGGTACGTCATCGATGCCGGGACGGCCCGGATCAGCCGGTACAGCCAGCGCACCAAGGTGCAGTTGTTGCCGATCGAGCCGGTGTCGCAGGCCTCGGCCAAGCAACGGGCCGGCCGTTGCGGGCGAACCTCGGACGGCATCTGCATCCGGCTGTACTCCCGCGAGGATCACGACAGCCGGCCCGAGTACACCGACCCGGAGATCCTGCGCACCAACCTGGCCTCGGTCATCCTGCAGATGGCCGCGCTCAACCTCGGCCCGATCGAGCGGTTCGGCTTTCTCGACCCGCCCGACGCCCGCCAGATCGCCGACGGCATCGCGCTGCTGGCCGAACTCGGTGCGCTGGAACCAGCCGGCCAGCAACACAAGCTGACCGAACTCGGCCGGCGGATCAGCCAGCTGCCGGTCGATCCACGGCTGGCCCGGATGATCCTGGAAGCCGAGCGACGTGGCTGCCTGCGCGACGTGCTGGTGCTGGCCGCCGCGCTGACCATCCAGGATCCGCGCGAGCGTCCGATCGAGCACCAGCAGGCCGCCGATGCCCAGCATGCCCGGTTCACCGACCCGTCCTCGGATTTCGCCAGCTACCTGAACCTGTGGCGCTACCTGCGCGAGCAGCAGCAGGAGCTCTCGTCCAACCAGTTCCGCAAGATGTGCCGGGCGCAGTACCTGAACTACCTGCGGATCCGGGAATGGCAGGACCTCTACGGCCAGCTGCGCCAGATCGTGAAGGGCATGGGCGTCACCATCGGCGACCAGGCCGCCGAGCTGGACCAGATCCACCGCAGCCTGCTGGCCGGCCTGCTGTCCCACGTCGGGCAGAAGGACACCGCCCGGCGTGACTACCTTGGCGCGCGCAACGCCAGGTTCGCGATCTTTCCCGGCTCGGCGCTGCACAAGAAGCAGCCGCAGTTCGTGATGGCAGCCGAGCTGGTCGAGACGTCCCGGTTGTGGGCCCGGGTCAACGCCGGCATCGACCCGGAATGGGCCGAGGAACTGGCCGAGCACCTGGTCAAGCGCAATTACTCCGAACCGCACTGGGAACGCCGCCGGGCCGCCGTGGTGGCGATCGAGCGGGTCACCCTGTTCGGGGTGCCGCTGGTGGTCGGGCGCAAGGTCGGCTATCACCGGATCGACCAGGTAGCCTCCCGCGAGCTGTTCATCCGGCATGCCCTGGTCGAGGGCGATTGGGACACCCGGCACCATTTCTTCAAGGCCAACCGGGCGCTGGTCGCCGAGGTCGCCGACCTGGAGAACCGGGCCCGGCGACGTGACATCCTGGTCGACGACGACTCGGTTTTTGCCTTCTACGATCAGCGAATTCCAGCTTCGGTGGTGTCCGGACGGCATTTCGACTCGTGGTGGAAGAAGGCCCGCCATCGCAGCCCTGACCTGCTGGACCTGTCGACCAGCCAGCTGGTCCGCGACGGTGCCGAGTCGATCTCGGCCGAGCACTTTCCGGATCGGTGGACCTCCGGCGATTTCGCGGCCGAGCTGAGCTACCGGTTCGAGCCGGGCAGCTCGGCCGACGGGGTGACGGTGGCGATTCCGCTGCCGCTGCTCAACGATGCGCAGGCCGCCGGTCTGGACTGGCAGGTGCCGGGCATGCGGACCGAGCTGGTCACCGCGTTGCTGCGCGGCCTGCCCAAGCCACTGCGGCGTGGCATCGTCCCGATCCCCGATACCGCCGCCGCGCTGGTGCAGGCGCTGCCCGGCCAGCTGGACGGCCCGGCCGATCGGCTGACCGCCGTCCTCACCGACG
>JBDSAN010000417.1:0-19588 GCA_039922115.1 Jatrophihabitantaceae bacterium | reverse complement strand
CGCATGCCAGCGATCCGGCCACCGACCTCACCGTCAACACCACCCAGCACCTGATCGACGATATCGAGCGGCTGCGCGAGCACCTGCGGATCGAGCGGTGGCTGGTGTATGGGGTGTCCTGGGGCAGCACCCTCGGGCTGGCCTACGCGCAGGCACACCCGGCGCGGGTCAGCGAGGTGGTGCTGTCGGCGGTGACGATGACCCGGCACGCCGACATCGACTGGCTGACCCGTGGCGTGGGGCGGTTCTTTCCCGAGCAATGGCAGGCATTTCGCGATGGCGTGCCGGAGCCGGACCAGGACGGCAACCTCGCCGCGGCTTACGCGCGGCTGCTGGCCGCGCCGGATCCGCGGGTGCGCGAGCGGGCCGCCCAGGACTGGTGCCGCTGGGAGGACGCGCTGGTCTCGGTCGAAACCGGCGGCAAGCCGAGCCCGCGATTGGCTGATCCGTGGTTCCGGGACGGCTTCACCCGGCTGGTCACCCACTACTTCGCCAACGCGGCCTGGCTGGCCGAGAACCAGTTGCTGGCCGGCGCCCGCCAGTTGGCCGGCATTCCGGCAGTGCTGATCCATGGCCGGCTTGACCTGGGCGGCCCGCTGCACACCGCTTGGGCCTTGTCGCAGGCGTGGCCGGGTAGTGAGCTGGTGGTGGTGGAGGGATCCGGTCATGTGGACGACCAGATCGTCGAACAGGTAGTGATCGCAACGGATCGCTTCGCCGGGAATGCCGACCACCGCCTCAGTTGAGGCTGGCGTGCAGGTAGGGCTCAACCGGCCAACTGGTTGATAATCGCCGCCCGCGGGCGTAGAGACTGGGGTCAGCTGACGGAGGGAGCCCGCATCATGACCATCGCTGCCCAAGCTCGGTTCGAGGCCGACCCAGCACTGCCGATCGTCCACCTCACCAGGGACTTCGCCGCCTCGCCGGAACGGTTGCTGACCGCGCACACCGATCCGGACCTGTTCAGCCGCTGGGTCGGACCGGACAGCCTGACCACCCGGATCGACTACTGGGATGCCCGGACCGGTGGCAACTGGCGGTTCGTCTCCGAGCGCGAGGGCACCGAGTTCGGCTTTCACGGTTGCTTCCACGAGATCCGCGCCGACCGGATCGTGCAGACCTTCAGCTGGGAGGGCGAACCGGACGCGGTGTCGCTGGAGACGCTCCGGTTCGAGGACCTCGGCGATGGCCGGACCCGGCTACGGAGCCAGTCGCTGTGTGACAGCTTCCAGGCGCGGGACGGCTGGCTGGACAGCCACATCCAGGCCGGGATCAACGAGGGCTACCGCAAGCTGGACCAGTTGCTGGCCGGCGACGCGGCCTGACCCCGCTGGCGGCTGGCCAGAGTTGTCGGAGGCCATGCCTAGCCTCGACAGCACATCCCCAGCGATGGTCGAAGGAGACCTGCGATGACCGAGCATGAGGCGGTGACGGCCAGCCGGCGGATCGGTGCTGCCGCTGCCGACATTTTCCGGGTCCTGGCCGACCCGGCCCGGCACCAGGACCTGGACGGCTCCGGCATGCTGCGCGGTGCGGTATCCGAGGGCCCGGTCACCGGCATCGGCGATGTATTCACGATGAAGATGCACTATTCCGAACACGGTGATTACCAGATGGACAACCACGTGGTGGTCTACGAACCGGACCGCCGGATCGGTTGGGAACCCGAAGCGGGCCTGGGCCACCCCGACCAGGACGCACCGGATGCCCGCTGGGGACACCGCTGGATCTTCGAGCTGCAACCGGACGGGCCCGATGCGACGGTGGTCACCGAGACCTATGACTGCTCCCGTGCACCCGAGCAGGAACAGGCTGCGATGAACGGCGGCCGGATGTGGATTGAGGCGATGAGCCGCACCCTGCAGCGGCTGGACGAGGCGTGCACCAGCCCTGGGTCCGGGTCGCCTTAGGCCGGCCCCTGCTACTGGCTAACGCCCTTGATTTTCAAGGGCAATCGCCTTCATCGTCAGGAACCGCCGCTCGGGCACGTTGGTGGCCAGCCGGGCCGCGGTTCGGTAGTCCTGTGCTGCCTGCTCCTGGCAACTGGACCGCTCAAGCAGGTGGGCGCGGACCGCGAACAGCCGGTGGTGCTCGACCAACGGGCCGTCGGCCAGCTCGGCCAGCAGCGCCAATCCCTCGGCCGGACCGCGAGCCATGCCGACCGCCACCGCGCGGTTGAGCAGCGCGATCGGGTTGGGCGCCAACCGCTGCAGCACGTCGTAGAGGCCGATCACCTCGTCCCAGTCGGTCTGCTCGCTGCTCGGCGCCTCGGCGTGCACGGCAGCGATCGCGGCCTGGATCAGGTACGGCCCGACCGCTCCGTTGCTGAGCGCGCCAGTGACCAGCGCCGCGGCTTCGACAATCCCGGCCCGGTCCCAGCGCGCGCGGTCCTGCTCGGCCAGTGGCACCAGCCCACCGGCATGGTCGGTGCGGGTGTCACGCCGGCTGTCGGCAAGCAGCATCAGCGCGAGCAGGCCGGTGGTCTCGGCCGAGGACGGCAGCCGGTCATGCAGTTGCCGGGTCAGCCGCAGGGCCTCGGCGACCAGGTCGGACCGGATCAGGTCATCACCGGAACTGGCCGTCCAGCCTTCGTTGAAGATCAGGTAGAGAACCTGATGAACCACCGCCAGCCGCTGGACCAGCCCCGGCCCGGACGGCAGTTCGAAACGCCCGCCGGTCGTCCTGATGGTGGCCTTCGCCCGCGAGATCCGCTGTCCCACGGTCGCCTCGGGTACCAGCAGCGCCCGGGCGATCTCGGCGGTGGTGAGCCCGCCCACCGCCCGCAGTGTCAGGGTGAGCTGGGCAGCTGGCGACAGCGCTGGGTGGCAGCACAAGAACAGGATCGCCAGCGTGTCATCGCCAGATTCCGGCTCGTCGGCGCCTGGCGCGAACAGCCGGGTGTCCTGCGCGACGGTGGCCTCCCGGCGCTGGCGGGCGGCATCGGCGCGGACGCTGTCAACCAGCCGCCGGGTCGCGACCGTGCTCAGCCAGCCGGCCGGGTGTTGTGGCAGGGCGTCCGAGCTCCAGGCTGCGTAGGCCTCGATGACGGCCTCAGAGACCGCGTCCTCGCAGCGGGCGAAGTTGCCGTGCCGGCGGACGAGGGTGCCGAGAACCTGCGGGGCCAGCGCCCGCAGCAGGTCCTCGACCCGCTCGCCGCCGGTCACGAGTCGGCGTCGCCGGTCACGATTCGGCGCCGCCGTGTTCCATCAACGGCCAGACCTCCAGGCCACCGCCGAGGCCGGTGTCGTAACGCAGCGCGGGGTAGGACTTGGCCAGCTCCAGCGCGCGATCCTCGCTGTCGACGTCCAATACGAAGTAGGAGCCGACGTGTTCCTTGGCCTCCAGGTACGGGCCGTCCGAGACTACCGGCGCGCCGTCGCTGGCCCGGATTGCCCTGGGCCGGGTGACCAGTCCCTCGACCGCGATCATCTCGCCGGACTCGCGCAGGGCGGTGTTGAACGCATCCACCTCGGCCACCATGGCGGCGAAGTCCACCGACGGATCACCCCAGATCGCCTCGTTGCCATAGACCAGAACCAGGTACTTCATGCTCGATATCCCTTCGTTCGCGGCGCCGCCTGCGAGCACCGTCGCAACTAGTCGAAGCCAGCGGCTCGGATTTCGACATCGGCTACGAGCTTGTCACCACCTGCCCATTCGTGGCGGCACCCGACAGCCGCTCGATCGGCTGACACTGCATGCGCATAGTCTGGCAGTCCCGATCTTGGAGGACATCATGACCGAAACCCCCTCAGCACCGAACGGCCGCCGGGTCGTCGCCAACTTCTCGCTGTCGCTGGACGGCCGGGTCAGCGGTCCCGGCGGTGACTACGACATGAGCTGGATCGTCCCCCACGCGGTAACCGAGGCTGCCCGCGATCACATGGTGCGGGTGATGAGTGCGGCGACCACCGCGCTGCTCGGCCGCAAGAACTACCAGGGATTCTCGCAGTACTGGCCCTCGGTGGCCGACGACGAGCATGCCGCGGCGCAGGAACGCACTTTCTCAGCCTGGCTGAACTCGGTCGAGAAGGTGGTGTTCTCGACCACCGTCACCGATTCGGACTGGGAGAACACCCGCTTCGTGGCCAGCGATCCGGTCGCCGAAGTCCGCCGGCTGCGCGGCCTGGACGGCGGCGACATCATCGTGCTCGCCAGCAGCAGCATCATCGCCGAGTTGCTGGCCGCCGACGAGGTCGACCGGTTGAGCATCACGCTGTGCCCGGCGGTAGCTGGCGGCGGCGCGCGGCTGTTCGGCGATGGCTTGCCCGGCACTGCCTGGGCGCTGACCGAGCTCACCCGGACCGAGTCCGACGCGCTCTGCCTGCACTACGACCGGGTTCGCTGAGCCGGCATCGCCGAATTGCCTGTGGCAGGCTGATCGTTGTGATGGACGGGGACGAGCTGATCGAGCTGGGCGGGCCGGCAGCAAGCCCACGCCGGCGGCCGATCAGCTGGAAGGTCCTGATCAGCGCGGTGCTGGCGCTGGCCGCCCTGGTCGCCGTCGGCCTGGCATTGCAGCGATCCAACGCGACGGCCCACCAAGCGCCGAACACGAAGGTGCCCGCAACGCCGAAGTCGGCGCCGGACGTGCTGGTGGCCGCCGAGTCCACCCGCTCGCTGCTCCGGGTGGCGCCGCGCACAGCCGTCATGGGTGGCAGCAATATCAAGCTCACGCTGCGCGCGTTCGGCCCGGTAGCCGATTACACTGCGGCCGGCATCGGTGAACGGTCAGCGCCAGCCGGGCAATCGCTGCTCGGCTTCCGGCTGGCCTTCGACGGCGGCGAGAACGACTTCGTCAAGTTGCAGAGCCTGAAACTCGGGGTGTCGATCGCCGGACGGCCACCGCGGCAGCTGCCGATCGCGGCCACCAGCACCGACGAGAGCGGTCAGCTGTTCGTGGTCGCGGCGCGCTCGGGCACCGACCCGATCGACCTGGTGCTCACCGACGCCGGGATCACCCAGCGATTGTCGCTACGTACCGGCCTGCCGGCCGCTACGAACATCGCCTTTCTACGCGCGCCGGTGCGATTCCACAGCGCGTCCGGCTCGGGCACCGCGGTGGCGCAGGTATCGGACGGCGGCGACTTCACCGCCCACCTGTCCGTTCAGCTGAGCAGCGCCCAGTTCTACTACTTCGTGCCGCGCGGGCTGACCCACCCGTCCTCACCGCAGGATGTCTTCGTACATCTCGATCTGTGTTACCGCAGCGCGGACTTCACCGACAGCAAGACCTGCCACACCTTCCGCAACAGCGACGTGATCGTGACGCCGACCGGCCACCGGCCGGTGCGCGGGCAGTCGATAACCCTCGATGGCTATCCGGTGACGATGTTCGAGGTTCCGGCCACGTTCAGCACCGGGACGATCACCATCGCCGGATCCGAAACGTCCGGCGACGGTTTCTCGATGACGATCAGCCAGCCGCTGACGATCCGGCTGAACCTGCGGCCGGTGTTCGACTAGCCACCTGAACATGCCGTCCTGGCACTGCTCCAGGTAACCGACCCCGTTGTAGAAGTTGGCGATACAGGCGAAGTATCCGCAGATGCCGGCGGCCGGTGAGTAGATCAGCGAGCCCCGTCCGCAGAAGTTGTAGCCGTACGGATTGGCCGGTCGAGCTGGTGACTCGCGACAGCATGTTCTGCCGGCTGCCGTTGATCACCCGCTGGACGTAGACCGTCCGATGCGAGCTGCGAACCACCCCGGCTGCCGAGCCCTGCTTGATCAGCGCATTCAGGTAGATCGCCGAACCGGACCGGTGCCCGGCGAGATAGCTGTAGGTCGGGTAGGTCGTCGCCGCGCTGGCGCTCGCTGGTGCGATGCTGAGCGCGCCGGCAATCAGCAGCAACGTGCCGGCCAAAGCCAGCGCGAGCCAGCTGCGGACGGGGACTGGCTGGACGGCTGCTGTTGGCACATAGTTGCAGATGCTGCCAACTCAATCGAACACTGTCAGGTGAATGCGATAACTGGGTGGGCACCAGCCCGTCAGCTGCCGTCCATTAGCAGGCCCGCTCGGCAGGCTGTCAGATCCCGGCCTGGTCCAGCGCGCTCTGCAGCGAACTCAGGTAGCCCTGGCTGGTGTAGGTCGCGCCGCTGACCATGTCGACCTTGGCACTTTGCGCCGATAGCGTCTCGTTAATCAGGATCGGCAGCGCCTGGGAGTTGATCTCCTGATCGCGGCTGTTGCCGTTCGGGTACTGGATGACCGAGACGTTGGTGACCTTGCCACCCTGGACGGTGAGCTGCACCTGCACCGGGCCCCAGCGGGTATCGGCAACCGAGCCGGTGACGGTCTTGGTCGCGGACGCGGCGCTGGCCGACGCAGCGCTGGTCGGCTTGCCAGCTGCCGAGCCAGTCGAGCTAGCCGAACCAGCCGAGCTGCTCGTCGAACCGGTCGGCGGTGAGCCGGCGCTGCTGGTCGCGGTGCTACTCGTAGCCGAACCGCCGGTGACCGGCGCCAGTACGACGGCACCAGCATTCGCGGCATGCGATGAGGTTGAGGTGCGGTAGCCGAGAAGCAGGACCAGCGCGGTCAGCGTGCTCATCGCGAAGTAGGAGATGCGTTTCATCTGATTACCATCCAAAGCTTTCGACATGGAACTGCTCAGCTGGCAGGCCGGCAGCCAGTGCAGCTCGGCGGACGTCGGCAGCCCAGGTTTGCGGACCGCACACGTAGACGTCGTGGTTGGTGAGATCGGGCAGCCAATACCGCAGCGCGGTCTGGTCGCTGGCGGAGCCGATGCCATCGCCGAGCCACGACCCGGGCGCGCGGCGGTGCCCGGGCAGCCAGCCGATCTGCAGGCCTCGCTCGACAGCCAGCTGGGTCAGCTCGCGTTCGAAGAGCGGCTGGCCGGAGTAGCGGTACAGCAGCGTCGCTTCGCCTGGCGCGTAAGGCAATTCCTCGGCCAGCGCGCGCAGCGGGGTGATGCCGACACCCGCCCCGATCAGCGCGATCCGGCGCTGGCTGCGGGCCCGCGCGCTGAGCCGGCCGTACGGGCCCTCGACCAGCACCCGGGTGCCGGGCCGCAGGCCGCGCAACGCCGCGCTGCCGTCACCGACCACCTTGACCGTGATGCGCAGCCGCTGCCCGTCCGGCGCTGCCGACAGCGAGTAGGGATGCGCGCGCGTCCAACCCTGGCCGGACAGGAACCGGAAGTTGTAGAACTGGCCGGCCTCGGCCCGGATCAGGCCCGGCCGCCGTGCGGCCAGGTGCACCGACAAGACGCCGCTGGATTCCGGCACGACCGCGCTGACCCGCAGGCCGTAGCGCGCGCTGCGCCACAGCGGCAACGCGACCCGCCAGACCAGCACCGCGACGGCCGTGGCGATCCACAACCCCCACCAGAACACGGTGCGCGCGGTGGAGGCCAGAAAGTCCTGCCCGGTCCACAGCTGGTGTGGCAGCGCCAGCCCAACCCCGAGGTAGGCGTAGAGGTGCAGCAGGTGCCAGGACTCGTAGCGCACCTTGCGGCGAGCTGCCTTGATGCTGGTCACCACGACCAGCACCAGGCAGCCGGTGCCGGCGGTTGCGATCAGCATGCCGGGGTAGTTGACGATCAGGTCCCACAGCGTCGCCGGGGTTCGCTGCCACTGGCCGGCGGCATAGCCCCAGGTGATCAGCACGATGTGGCCGAGCATCAGGTTGAACGAGCTGAAGCCGACCAGCCGGTGGGTACGGGCCAGCCGGTCCTGGCCGTAGGCCTGTTCAAGCAGCGGTACCCGGGCCATCAGCAGCACCTGCACGAGCAGTAGCAGCGCGGCGAGCAGCCCGGTCAGCCGGCCGGTCGAGGTAAGCCCGGTGGCCCACGACCCGAGCGCCTGGATGCCGCCGCCGGTCGCCCACCAGTAGCTGACCAGCAGCAGGCCGGCCCACAGCGCGACCACCGAAGCCTGCCGGACGGTGGCGTCGGTGCGCGCACGGCGACCGTCCACGCTCGGGCTGGCGGTCAGCTGCGGGGGCATCATCGTCGTGATCACGAGCTATTTATCGTCGGCGGACCTGGCTAAGCACTGCCGGCAACCTTGCGGTTAGCTGTGCGTTCGGTGTGTCCTCGATCGCAGCCGCCGGCCGGCACGCCGAGCCTGCGCACCGTGGGCCACCGTCCGCCCGCCAGTCCCTGAAGTCGTTGACCCCGGCTGCCTTACGGAGTTAGCTATGACAATTCCCCCATAGCAAGCGCATAGGAGATTTCATGAAGATTCTCAGTTCCTCCCTCCGGATCGCCGCGCTGGTCGCCGCCTCGGTCGCGCTGACCGCGGTTCCGGCTGCGGCTCAGGCAGCGACGCCGGCTGCCCAGACGGTCGCGCCGAGGCTGCAGGCGGTAACCCTGGCTTCGACGATCAAGCTGAGCAACTGCTCAGCCAGCCTGGCCCGCTACCCCACCTCGGTCAGCTCGGACCGCGCGATGATGCTGACCAACGGGCACTGCTATGAGGGCGGCTTCCTGTCCGCCGGTCAGGTGCTGGTGAACACCTCAAGCAGCCGCACCGGAACCCTGCTCAACTCCAGCGGCGCCTCGCTGGGCACCCTGCACGCTGACCGGGTGCTGTACGCGACCATGACCGGCACCGATGTGACGCTGTACCGGCTGACCCAGACCTATGCCCAGGTCACCAGCAGCTTCGGCGCGACCGCGCTGACCATCTCGGCGAGCCACCCGGTAAGCGGCACCGCGACCTCAATCCCGTCCGGCTACTGGAAGAAGGTTTATGCCTGCGGGATCAACGGATTCGTCGGCACGCTGAAGGAGGATCAGTGGACCTGGCACGACTCGATCCGCTACACCTTCCCGAATTCGACCTGCCAGACCATCGGGGGCACCTCGGGCTCGCCGATCATCGACAACAGCAGCGGGCAGCTGGTCGGCATCAACAACACCCTCAACGAAAACGGCCAATCCTGCACGTTGAACAACCCCTGCGAGGTCAACCCGGACGGCTCGATCACGGTGGTGCAGGGCCAGAACTACGGCCAGGAAACCTACCTGTTCAACACCTGCCTGACCGCGGCCAACGCCATCAACCTGACCAAGGCCGGTTGCCTGCTGACCAAGCCGTAGCAGTTCTTGCTTCTGCCGTAGGCACAAGCCTCGCCGCCGGGCCTAATCACCGTCCGGCGGCGCGGGGCAGCAGCAGCGCGACCGGTTGCCAGCGCCGCGCGCAGGCGAGCAGCCAGGTGATCGCCGCCAGGACGACCGCGATCACCACCGAGGTGATCGCGATGCCCAGGTAACCGTGCCGGGACGGGTCCATGAACGGGTACGGGTACCAGTGCACGACGGGACCCCGGATCAGGCTGTAGGCCAGGTAGGCCAGCGGAACCACCAGCCAGCTCACCGCGCGGTTGAACGGGACGGTGATTGGACGGTCCGCGAGCAGCCAGTCCACCATCAGCACGATCGGCATGATGTAGTGCAGCACCGTGTTGTCCCATGGCACCGCGGTCAGGTCTGAGGACGGGTAGCCCGACAGCAGCACGATGAAGATCAGAATCACCGTGGTCATGTAGAGCGTCACCGCGCCGCGAAAGAAGTCGAGCTGGCGGCTTTGCCTGCCGGCCGCGGCCGCAAACGCCGACACGATCAGGCAGATCACCGCCAGCGTGTTCGATTCGACGGTGAAGTAGCTGAAGAAGTTGCCCGCGTTGAACCGGTGCCGAGCGGCCAGCGTGGCGATTTCGGTGACCAGCGCGCTGAAGCCGAGCAAGGCGAACAACGTCCGGACGGTGGGCAGCAGCCAAACCCCGGTTGCTGGACGCGCGGTGGACGGCCGAGCAGGTCGATTGGTTGCCATCTGGCCTCTCTCCGGACGAGCGGAAATCTCCTCGGATCGTAGTGCGGCTTGACAGCGGGCGGTGCGCCAGGAAGATTTTCTTCTCAATCTGTCGGGCCGTGTCGAAATCGGCGCTCACTGAACGGCACACCTGTTGATCAAGCCGCGCTCGGGGAATACTTGCAGGAGTCGTCGCTGCCCGGCGTGCTGCTCGGCGGCGAAGGGGTTGCCCCCAGTTCGGCCGGCGCCCGGGTCGAGGTAACCGAGGGCAATGTGCGGGTCATCGACGGCCCATTCGCCGAGGCCAAGGCGTTGATCGCGGGCTTCGCGATCCTCGAGGTGGGCTCGCTCGCCGAGGCGGTCGAGCATGCCCGCCCGCTGCGCGCTGACCACCCGGCGGCGCGTTCTGCTAGCCCGACAAGTCGGCGGGGCTAGGTTGGAGCCGGCAGTACCGATCGAGAAAGTCACGTAGCGAAAAGGGTGATCTGGCATGTCGTTCTATCCACCGCCCCGTCCCTACCCACCGCAGCGCTACCTCGGCGAGGGCGGCGAGGTCAGTGCCCGGTCACGCCCCGCTAGCGCGTCCCCGGAGCTGTTGACCGCATCCGGCTCGGTCGACTACCTGGCCACCGGCGCGAGTACCAACGGCGATTACGGCCTGTACCGCTGGAACATGTCGGCTGACCTGAGCGGCCCGGGACCACACTTTCATCGGACGATGTCGGAGTCGTTCTACGTCCTGTCAGGCACCATCCGGCTATATGACGGCAGCAAGTGGATCGACGGGCATCCCGGAGATTTTCTACACGTACCCGAGGGTGGCGTGCACGGCTTTCGCAACGAGTCGGGCGAGCCGGCCTCGATGCTGATCCTGTTCGCGCCGGGCGCGGCCCGGGAGGCGTACTTCGAGGGCCTCGCCGAACTCAACCGCACCGGTGAGAAGCTGAGCCAGGAACAGCTCGACGAGTTCTACGCCGCGCACGACAACTTCTGGGTGTGACTCGATTGGGCGGCTCGGCCGATAAGGACGAACCGCTCGGCCCGGATCCGGACGACTGGCCGGCCAACCCGTTCGCAGGTCACGGCGCGCCATGTTCATGCAGGACGAGGTGTGGGCGGCCCGCAATGACCGGCTTGGGTCTCGGTACGAGCTCGTCTGGGTAGCCATGGCCGCCCCGTGTTCTCGGGGCACGTGTCACATCGCCCGCTTTTGGGCCGCCCGTCCAACTCGACTAAAGTCGCTGGAGTGACCGATTCAGCTCTGTCTAACGAGTCCCGCCTGCTCTCCACCCAGCTCGCGTCCCTTAACCAGGGTGACCCGGTGGTGCTCGAAGGGTGGCTGCACCGGCGCCGTGAGCTGGCAGCCGTGGCGTTCTTGATCATCCGGGACCGGGCCGGGCTCGCCCAGATCGTGGTGACCCCGACCGAGGACCTGTTCACCCAGATCTCGGAGATGAAGGAAGAGACCGTCTACCGAGTGACCGGCAAGGCGAAGCCGAACACTGCGGCGCCCGGCGGCGTCGAGGTCATTGAGGCGAGCTTCACCCCGCTCAGCGATCCGGCCAAGGCGCCGCCGGTCGAGTTGTGGCGGCCGAAGCTGACCGCCGGGCTACCGGTCATTCTTGACAACGCCCCGGTGATGTGGCGCCACCCCGCGCAACGCGCCGGCTGGGAGCTGGCCGCGGCCGCGATGAGTGGCTTTCGATCCGCGCTGGACAACCACGGCTTCACCGAGATTCAGACGCCCAAGATCGTGTCGTCGGCGACCGAATCCGGGGCCAACGTCTTCTCGGTCGACTACTTCGGACGGCGGGCCTTCCTGGCCCAAAGCCCGCAGTTCTACAAGCAGCAGATGGTCGGCGTGTTCGAGCGGGTCTACGAGGTCGGGCCGGTCTTTCGGGCCGAGCCGCACGACACCACCCGCCACCTGGCCGAGTACATCTCCCTCGACGCCGAGCTGGGTTTCATCAACGACCACCGAGACGTGCTCGCGGTGTTGCGCGACGCCCTTGCCGGCATGATCGACAGCGTGGCGAGCAAAGCCGCGCCGGCGGTCGAGCGGCTCAAGCTCGAGCTGCCGGTAGTGCCGGCCGAGATCCCGGTTATCCACTTCACCAAGGCGCTGGAAATCGCTGGCGCGCCGGCCAACGAGCCGGATCTTGCCCCCGCGCACGAGCGTGCCATCGGCGAGTGGGCGGTCAAGGAGCACGGCAGCGACTTCGTTGCGGTCGAGGGCTACCCGATGGCCAAGCGGCCTTTCTACACCCACCCGCAGCCGAGCGACCCGCGCTGGTCCAACAGCTTCGACATCCTGTTCCGCGGCCTGGAGCTGGTCACCGGCGGCCAGCGGCTGCACCGGTATTCCGACTATGTGGCAGCGATCGAGGCCAAGGGCGACAGCGTCGAGAACTACGCCGACTACCTGCAGGCCTTCGAGCACGGGATGCCGCCGCACGGTGGCTGGGCGATCGGCCTGGAGCGCTTCGTGGCCCGGTTGACCAAGGCCGAGAACGTCCGGCAGGTCACCCTGTTCCCTCGCGACATCAACCGCCTCAGCCCCTGAGCAGGCTCAGCCCTTGAGCGGGCCGGCTAGCAACCGGCGTCGGCTAGCACCGCCTGCGCCATCGCGAGGCGATCGGCGCACCGTCCGGGCATCGTCTTGCCGTAATAGGGAAAGGTCATCACCGCGATTGCCAGCGCCCAGGCGCGGCCGCGCTCCCAGCTGGCCTCATCGACGTCCAACAGCGACCGAAACACCACCCGCCCGGACGGATCGAGCACTTCCCAGCCGGCGATCAGGTCGACGGTCGGATCACCCACCGTCAGCGCACCGAAGTCGAGCACCGCTGCCAGCCGGCCGTCGCGCACCAGCAGGTTCTCGGCGAGCAGGTCAGCGTGCAGCCAGCGGGGCTCGACCGGTTGAGCCGAGCCGGCCAGCGCAATCGCTGAGTTCCACATCTGCTCGCAGGCATTGACGTCCAGGTCCAGTCCGGGTAGCTGCCGGCAGTCGGCCAGGCTCGCACGCATGGTGGCATCGAAGCTGGCCAGCGGCGCGCCCCGATACCAGTGCAGCGCAGGATCGGCCAGGGCCTCGGCCGGGACGGGCAGCGCCGCGAGTGCGGCGAGCAATTCCGCTAGCTCGCGAGCCAATCCGTCCCCGCCGGTGTGCGGCTCGGGTGGGCTGCCCTCGATCCAGCGCACGATCGACCAGCGCTCCGGATAGCCGAGCCCGGGCGGGCCGACCAGCACCACCTCGGGAATCGTGACCGGCAGCGCGGCAGCGAGATAGGGCAGCCAGCGAGCCTCCTTGTCGATCGTCGCCGACCCGCCGGGCTGGCGTGGCAGCCGCATCACGAGGTCATCACCGAGCCGGAACAGCGCGTTACTCGAACCGGAGGCAGCCAGCGGCTTGAGTGGGCGGCCGGCGTAGCCCGGAACCGCTCGGTCGACCAGCGCGCGTACCAGCGGCAGGTCGATCTCGAGTTCGTCCTCATGCAGGCGCACACCCCACTGCATCAAGTTCAGGCTGTGCTGTCCACCTGATTCTCGCTCAGCTGCCGGACAGCCGTTCCAGTACCGGTGCCAGCTCGTCAATCTCACCGAGCAGGATCGATGAGATTCCGAGTTCCTCCCGTAGTTGCAGGAACTTCTCCACCAGCCGATCGACCGATCCGATGAACACGTGCGGCGAGTCGATGATCTCGTCCTCGGTGAGCTCGACGCCGGTTCGGGCCCGCAGCTTGTCGATGACCCGGCGCGCTTCGCCGTGCAGGTCGTCGGTGATGGTCGCCGGCCACCCGGACGGGTAGGTGTTGAACTCCAGGGATTCGAAGCGGTCACCGGCGGCCTCGCGTACCCAACCGACCTTCTCCCGAGTCGCGGCCAGGGTCAGCGACGCGGCGTCGAGGGTGGCGTTCGCGCGGATCCGCGGTGCTAACCCGACGATGTCGGCCTCCCGGCCGGCCAGGGTGAGCGTGCGCCGGCCACCGCCGCCGATGAAGAACGGCGGGTGCGGTCGTTGCACCGCGAGGGGCTGGGCGGCGTAGTCGGTGATCGTGTAGTACTCACCGGCGAAACTGAACGGGACGCCGCTGAACATCCCTTTCAGGACGGTGATGGACTCGGCCAGTCGGGCTTGCCTGATCGGAGTCGGGTCGAAGCTCAGGCCGATCGCGTCGTACTCGGGCTTGTTCCAGCCCGCGCCGATCGCGACGTCGACCCGGCCGCCGGACAGGACGTCGATGCTTGCCAGGTCCTGGGCGAGCACGGCCGGGTGGCGCAGGTCGTTGTTCAGCACGAAGGCCGACATTCGCAGCGTCGACGTCGCGGCCGCGACCGTCGCCATTGCCGCGACAGGTGACAGCTGCCCGAGCAGGTGGTCGGGCAGTACGACTGCGTGATAGCCCAACTGCTCGGCGCGTTGAGCTCGGGTAGCCAACTCCGGCCCGGTGACGATCTGGCACACATCGGCCAGAAAATGGAAAGGACGCATGCCCGCCAGTATGCGTCAGCCAGCCTCGGGTGCCGCAGCGCGTCCGGGTTGAGTTGCCCTGCGGTTGACTGCCCGAACGGACCGAATGCCAGTCATCAACTGGTATTCACTGATTCGTCATTTGACGCGCCCTTTGCGACCGGTAGGCTGGCCGACGCCCCTGACACCTTAAGATAAGTGCGAGGATTCCCGCCGATGGCTCAGCCGCGTATCCAGCTCACCGAGGACGATCCGGGGCGCACCTCGACGCAAGTCATTCTCACCTTCTCGCACGAGAACTTCACCGACCTGTACCGGGTCTGGCGGGCAGCGGCCTCCGCTGATGGCGAGAACGCCATCCAACGGCAGGAGGACGGCCGCGGCGGCGGCAAGGTGCAGGTCATTGACTGGCCGAGTCAGCAGGTTCTGCGTTCGGTAGATATCACGCTGGCCACCGGATTCGTCCAGCAGGACGGACTCATCGTGGTGTGCAGTTACAGCAGCCTGGAACTGCTCGATCGCGACCTGCGCCCGGTCCGGACGATCACCCATCCGCTGTTCTGCAACCTGCACTCGGTTGCCGTCCACCCCGCTGGCTGGGTGGTGGCCGCCAGCGGCATCGACGCCCTGCTGCTGGTGAGCTTCCACGGCGAGGTCTCGGTGCTCTGGGACGGCGGTACGTGCGGTTACGCCCAACTGCCTGACGGCAGCCGGCGCGAGCTGGACCTGAGCGCCGACCACCGGCAGGCCTATTACCGGACGTCGGAGCAGACCACTCACGTCAACGGCGTCGAGTACTGGCCTGAACGCGGCAGCGTGCTGGCCACGCTCTTTCACCAGGGTCAGCTCATCGAGGTGGACGGCGATGGCAACACCGAGGTGCTGATCGACGGCCTCACCGCACCGCACAGCCCACGGGTGCGTGCCGACGGCATCGTCTACCTCGCAGACAGCCGCAGCGGGCGGATCGTCGAGTACGACCCGGACAGTCGCAGCGCACGTTCGATTCCGCTGTCCGAACCTTGCCCCTGGCTGCAGACCGTGTCGTGGCTGCCTGGCGAGCGGCGTTACCTGGCTGCTGACTCCACCAATGGGCGAGCGCTGATGGTCGCCCCGGACGGCACCGTCACCGAGCAGTACACCTTTCACCAGGACTGGCGGCTGCACGAGGCACGCGGGCTGGCGGGCCCAGCGATCCCGACCGATGCCTGAGAATCGGCTTTCGTCACTGGCCAAATCCAGAACGGAGCTGCTCAGCGTCGGTGAGCTGATCGAGGCCGCGGTCAACGCCACCGGGCTAAGCGACTTCGGCGACCAGGCCTACCTGCCTTCGCTGGTGCGGCTGTGGGACGCGCTCACCGAGCAGGCCCAGCTCAACCAGGCCGGACGGCAGCAGGTGAACCGGATGTTGACCGGACGGCTGGCCAACCGGCTGCGGCTGCACGAGCAGCAGCAGCGCATCCCGGCCGCCGTCGCGGTGCCGATCAGTCGGCCGGTGTTCCTGATCGGCTTGCACCGCACCGGCAGCACGTACGTACACAGCCTGCTCGGCCAGCACCCGGCGCTGTGCTGGCCGGCAGCCTGGGAGCTCATGCATCCGATCACTCCGGCCAACCGCGGCGAGGGCCAGCTGGTCGAGGCCACCGCTGATGCCTTCGACGACGTCTTCGACCGGAACCCGGACTTTCGGGTGATCCACGATATGGCCGCCAACCAGCCGGACGAGTGCAGGTGGTTGCTGCAGAACGAGTTCGAAGACCTGACCGAGGCCACTATCGAATACCGAATACCGCGCTACAGCCGGTGGCTGGCCGGTGCCGACCTGACCCGCAGCTATGCAGGGCATCGTCAGCAGTTGCAGCACATCCTCTGGCGCCGTCCGCGATCGGGCCGGCTGATTCTCAAGAATCCCGGTCACCTGTGGCACCTGCCCGAACTGATCGCCAGCTACCCCGACGCGCAGCTGATCGTGCTGCACCGAGACCCGCTGGCGGCGATCGGCTCGGCGTGCAGCCTCAGCCTCAGTTCGCGGCGGATGACCAGCGATCTGGTCGACCTCAACGCGATCGGCCGCGAGCGTGTCGAGCTGACCGCGAGCGGGCTGGCGGCGCTAATGGCCTTTCGAGACAGCGGCAAGCTGGCTCCGGAACAGCTCCTGGACCTGCGCTACGACGAGCTGCTGGCTGATCCGGCCGAGGTCGCACGGCGGACTTTCGCCTTTCTTGACCTGCCGATGCCAGCGCCCGTGCAGTTGGCGGTGCAGGGCTACGTCCGGACTCACCCGCAGTATCGGTACGGCCGGCACAGCTACCAGCTGGACCAGTTCGGCATCCGCAGCCGCTCGATCACCGACCAGTTCACCGACTACCGCGCGCGCTATCTTTGACCCATTAGGTGGCAGCCGGCCGTCTCGCAAGAGCAGGTTCTCGACCAGCAAATCCGCGTGCGGCCAGCGGGGTTCTGCCCGCTCGGCCAGCTCGGGAAGCTCAATGGCCGACTGCCACACGCGGGCGCAGGCGTCGAGATCCAGGTCCAGCCACGCTAGCTGTCGGCACTCGGCCAAGCTCTTACGCATCGATTCGTCGAAGGCCGCCAACGGTTCAGCCCGGTACCAGCGCAGGGACGGCTCTGCCAGGGCTTCGGCCGGCACCGGCAGCGCCGCGAGAGCAGCCAGCAAGCCTCCTAGCCGATCGTTGCCGACCCGCCCGGCTGACGCGGTAGCCGCACCAGCAGGTCGATGTCGAATTCGTCCGGACGCAGTCTTACCCTGCCACTGCACCAAGTTCAGCTGACGCTGTCCACCGGATTAGCGCTCAGCCGGTCACAGCGATTCGATTGCGGCGCTGAGCTTGGCGCGAGCCTCGGTAGCAACCGGTTCGAGTTCCGGGTTGCCGGTAGCGGTGACCATGACGGCCGGGTCCATCGCCTCGACCAGGGTGTGGGTTTCATCAATGCTGCGAACCACAACGTTGCAGGGCAGCAGCAGCCCGATGGACGGTTCCAGGCCGAGTGCCCGGTGCGCCAGTGGCGGGTTGCAGGCGCCGAGGATGATCTGCGGCAGCAGGTCGGCGTTGAGCTTCGCCTTCATGGTCGCGGCGACGTCGATCTCGGTCAGTACGCCGAAGCCTTGCTCGGCCAGCGCGGCTCGGGTGCGCTCGACTGCGTCGGCATAGCCGGTGTCCAGGGTGACGGTCATTGCGTAACTGGTCATTTGGGTGTCCTTCAGTGGGCGAATCGAACGGTGGGCAGGATGCGCTGTAGCCAGCGCGGGGTGTGCCAAGCCGCGTGGCCGGTGAGGCGCAGCACGACCGGCAGCACGATCATCCGGATGCACAGGGCATCGAGAAAGACCGCGACCGCAAGGATGATCCCCATCTCCTTCGGCGCCAGTGGCCCGGACAGCGCGAAGGTCATGAACACCGCGACCATGACGCCGGCGGCCGCGACCACGACCCGTCCGGACGTGCGCAGCGCCATCCGCATCGCGTGCTGCGGATCGCCGGTGGCGTCATAGTGCTCACGCGCGGCCGACAGCAGGAACAGCGTGTAGTCCATCGCCACACCGGACAGCATCGCGCCGAAGAACAGCGGTGCCCAGGCATCGATGAAGCCCTGCGGTTCGAAGTTGAGCAAGCCGGCGAGGTGCCCGTCCTGAAAGATCAGCTTTGCCACCCCGAAGGCGGCCGCGATCGAGGCCAGGTTGGTGACGACCCCGGCGAAGGCGACCAGCGGGCTGCCGAGGGCAACCAGCAACAGCAGGAAACCGAGCCCGATCAGCAGGCCGAACACCAGCGGGGTGCGAGCCGACAGCACCTTCTCCAGGTCGTGGTTCTCAGCTGCCGCGCCGCCGACCAGCGAACCGGCTGGCAACTCGGTGCGGATCCGGTCGATGGTGTTACCGGTGGCCTTGGCTGAAGCGTCGGTGGTCGGCATCGCCAGCAGTAAGCTCTGGGCGCCGTTGACCCCGGCCGGGATCACCGCGGCGATGCCGGAATCGGCTTTCAGCGCAGCCGCTGCAGCCGTCGCGGTCGAGGTCGGCGTGACCACTTGCAGCATGCCCGGCGCGCCCGGCCCGAACGCGTTCGCGACCTGGTTGTAGCCGGCCCGGGCGGACTGATCGGTCGGGATGATCGCGATGCTCGGCATGCCCGTGCGCAAACCGAGCACCGGAGCGGCCAGGATCGTCAGGACGATGACCACCGCCCCGCCGGCGATCCACGGCCGCCGGTGCAGCAGCGCGCCCCAGTGATGCAGCGCCCGCTCCAGGCCGGCGACGGCGTGGTGCAGGTGGGCCTGCTGGTGCGGGTGCTGCCCAGCGGCCGCTGCCTGCTCGGCGCGCCGGTCCGAGCGTGCCTGCGCCCGGTCCAGAGCGCCCGGCAGCCGTACCCGGCCCGCATCGACGCGGGTACCGAGCCGTCCGAGCACCGCCGGCAGCAGGGTCAGCGTGGCCGCCAGCACCGCAATAACCGACAGCATGATGCCCAGGGCCATGCTGCGAAACGCCGGGCTGGGGACGAGCAGCACGGTGGACAGCGACACCAGCACGGTCAGACCACTGAACGCGATCGCCTTACCCGCGGTGGCCATCGTCTCGGCGACGGCCTCGACCGACGCTCGCTGCCGATCGGGTTGATCGGCGCGCCTGGCCAGCGCGGCTCGGAACCGGACGACCAGAAACAGGGCGTAGTCGATGCCGAGCGCCAGCGCGAACATCAGCGCGAAGTTCAGCGCCCAGATGCTGACCGGCGCGATGTGGGTGGAGATGACTAGCGCACCGGCGGCGGTGAGCAGGCCGACCAGGGTGAGCATCAGCGGCAGGCCGGCCGCGACCAGGCTGCCGAAGGCGAGGACGAGCACGATCATCGTGACCGGCCAGGACAGCACCTCGGACTTGATCATCGCGGCGTGGTTGACCTTGTTGAAGTCAGACCACAGCGCGCTGTCACCGGTCAGGTCGACCGAGACGGTGCCGGTTGCGAGCTTGCTGACCGGGCCGGTCAGGTCATCAGCGGCCCGCACCATGGTGTTCGCATCGGCTGCCGCGCCGGCCTGCACGACTGCGGTGGCACCGTCCTTGGACAGGCTCACGCCCGGCTGGGGGGCCAGCACCGTGCTCACCCGGTGGTCGGCGCGCAGCAGCGCTTCGACCCGGCTCACGATGGCCTGTGCGGCAGGATCGTTAGCGATCGGCCCGGTCGAGTCGTGCACCACGACCTGCAGCGCGCTGGAGCCCATCCCCTGGAAATCCTTGGTGATTGCCGCACGGGCCCGCACCGACTGGCTGCCGCTGTCCTGCCAGCCGGCACCGGACAGCGCCGACTCGACGCTTGGGGCGAAGGCGCC
>JBDSAN010000416.1:0-2691 GCA_039922115.1 Jatrophihabitantaceae bacterium | reverse complement strand
GCTGGCACGGACAGCCGGCTGACCGGGGTTCGCCGTACCAGTCCGGCTATTCGCGCGGCCGCCTGCTCGACGTCATGGGCATCGATCGACATGGGCCGACCGTACCGTCGGTGCCCGGCCGGTGACGGTGCCGGATGATCTAATGGCAGCCCTACCCGCGGCTGCATCCAGAGAGGCTGAGGCGCACACGGCATGGTGGTGGTGGCAGGCTCCAGCGTCCCGAATTCGGTCGTCTCGGCCCTTATCGCTGCCGTGGTCGCGTTCGCCGTGGCGGTCTTCGGGCAGGTCGCGATCACCTCTCGCGAGCGGGCCTCCCGGCGCTACGAGCGGCGCCGGGCCGCGCTGCTGGACGTGCAGGACTCGGCCCTGGAACTGCGCCAGCACCTGCGCGAGTACGGCGAGTTGGTGCGGGCCCATCCCGGCCAGCCGAACCTGGCGACCAGCAACGCCGAGCACCGGTTCGACGCGGCGCGGTCCCGGCTGGCGGTGGCGTTGAGTCGGGTCGAGGATCAGCGCTCGGTTGCCGCGGTGGTGGCCTGGCGCGAGGCTGCCTCGGTCAGCTTCATCAGCGAACTTGATGTGTCCGCCTCCCAGGAACAGGCACGCTGGGACGAGCTGAACGGCGCTATCGGGCGGGCATTGCAGAGCAAGTCCGGGACCGGCCCGGACTGACCGGTACGGCTCAGCTGGCGGTCGCGGTCAGTGATTCAGCGATATCGAAGCGGTCGGTCACCGCGAGTTCGCGGGCCGCGGTGGTGGCATACCCGACGAAATCGGCCGGCGCGCCCACCAGCAGCAACGATCTGGCCTTGCCCCCGACGAGCAGTTGCTGGACCAGTTCAGCAGCGAAGGACGGCGTTCCGGACAGCAACCGGCTGCCGTCGACGATCACGTCCTCATCGATTACCGCACCAAACGACTCGACCATGTCGTCGGCGAAGTCGCGACCGGCGACCAGCCTCGGCAACTGCAGCGTTCGGGCGTTCATACATCCCCCTTCACCGGCGCTGACTCTGGGTGACCGTGCGACACGGTTGTGCTACTAGCATGCCGGCACGTTGGCGTCAACGTCGATTTCATTGTTTCACTTCCCCGGGCCCCAGTACAGGCCGCCCCGCCGATGTCGGCCGGTCGTTGCCGGCACGGCACCCTCGAAGATCGTGCCCTGAAAGTGATGCGCGAGCTCGTAGTGCCGCCGGCCGAGCGCGGTTGCCGAGGTCGCCGCGGCACCGCTGGCGAGCAGGATCTCACCTTCCAGCGAGCTGACGATATCGACGGTGGACGGCAGGCCGGTGCCGTGACCGGGCGCCTCGGACCGGCTGGTGCCCGACAGCGCCATGTTCAATGCTGACCGGTCATCGACTGCTCCGCGGCCGGCCAGCGTGTTGAACAGGCCGACCCCGGAATCGGCTACCGCGAATCGCAGCACCGCGTGCTCAGCAATGGTCTGCGCGGCCATGAACCCGATGCTCTCGGCGTGGTCGCAGACGTTGCTGCCGACCTCGGCCAGCGCGACGTGCAGCGCATGGGCCACGTCGGCATCCTGCGCGCCGACCCGGTGGTAGACCAGTGCGGTGAGTTCGCGGACGTCCTCGCGGGTGCGCAGCAACCGCACCTCGAGCAGGCTGTCGTGCAGGTCGCGCTCCCGGACCGAGGGCAGGTCGTGCTCGCCGCCGAACTGCTCGATGATCTGGCCCAGGTGCATCCGGGCCGCGTAGGCCGCCTGATCGTCGCTCAGCCCGGTCAGGCGCAACCGGCCGCCCTGGCTGGCGGCCAGGTGCGCGCCGGCGGCCACCCCGACCAGGTGGACCGGATCGAGAAAGCTGACGTCGGCCAGGTCCATCACGCGCACGTCGAACCGTCCGGACCGCTCCGCTGTCGCGAGCGATTCCAGGCGGCGAGCGCTGCGCAGCGGCACCACGGACATCTCCCTGAACTAATCGAACTAAGCCAGTCCGGTAAACACATGAACACCGTCCGTGACGAATACCGTCCATGACAAGTTCCCGATTTCATCGGGAATCACCCGACCTTTACCTCGACGATGCCACTCACCTGCGACACAACCGCCGGCTGCCACTATGGGCGCTATGCCCGCGGCCCAACTCCTCGACGATCTCGGTGCGCCGGTGCCGGTCAGCGGCCCGATCCGGCGGGTGATCTCGCTGGTGCCCTCGCTTACCGAATCGATGGCAACCTCCCGGCCGGAGTTGCTGGTCGGCTGCACCGACTGGTGCACCCACCCGGCCGGCTTGGACCTGCCCCGGCTGCGCGGCACCAAGAATCCGGACCTGGCCAGGATCATCGACCTGCGGCCGGACCTGGTGATCTGCAATCAGGAGGAGAACCGGCAACTGGACGTGCAGCGGCTGCGGGCGGCCGGGGTAACGGTCTGGGTGAGCCGGATCGAGACCCTCGATGAGGCGTTCGGCTCGCTTGCCAGGTTGTTCACCCAGGTGCTGGACGGCCCCGAGCCGGACTGGCTGGCCCGCGCCCGAGCGATCTGGGCAGCGCCCGAGCCGCTGCGCCGACGCCGGGTTGCCGTCGCGATCTGGCGGGATCCGTGGATGGTGGTCGGCACCCCGACGTTCACTGCCGACCTGCTGGCCCGCCTCGGCGCTGACAACGCCTTCGCGACCGGCCCGGATCGCTACCCCACAGTCACCCCGGCCGAGATCCTGGCCGCCGAGC
>JBDSAN010000415.1:0-5100 GCA_039922115.1 Jatrophihabitantaceae bacterium | reverse complement strand
CACCAGCGGCGTTGATCGCCTCGGCCGCGTTCACGGTCAGTCCCTCGTACTTGGCGAACTGGCCGGCATAGCAGCCGGGCTTGGAGCCGGTGATGCTGCCCGACGTCTTGCCCTGGCAGTCCGAGATCAACTCGTCCCAGGTCTTCGGGGGGGTCGGCACCAGGTCCTTGCGGTAGTAGAGCAGGCCGCCGTCAGAAGCGTACGGTGCGGCGAACAGCGTGCCGTTGTAGGTGGCCGCCTTGACCGTGGCCGGCAGCAGCGCGCTGGTGTCCAGCGCGTAGTTGCCCTTCAGCGGCACCAGCCAACCCTTGGCGGCGAATTCCGCGCTCCAGACGACGTCGGTGGTCACCACGTCGTAGCCGGAGTCCTTGGCCTGGAAGTGCTGCTCGAGGTCCGACAGCTGCTGGTCAGCCTGGTCGGACTGCTGCTTGATCGTCACCTTCTCGTTCGGGTGCGCGGCATTCCAGGTCTTCTCGATGAACGGCATGATGCCGCTGTTGTCCTTGCCGGTTACGAAGGTGATCGGCCCACGGGCACTACTACCCCCGTTTGAGCTGCCACCGCTCTTGCTGGAGCTACAACCCGCGGCGAGCACCACCGCACTGAGCACCGAGAGCGCCGTGACGGCGACCTTTGAACGCATCAACGTGTCCTTCCGATGTACAGACAGGCGCAAGCGCCTGACAGCGCTTACGGGTAACAGGACGATCGCATTGAACCGCAGCCTTGGGAATACCCCGTGGCGACGAAGATACCCAACCGTTACCTGCCAGACAGGCATTGAACATATTGTCACGCACGAGGTTAACGAGCACTCGGACGACGCGCCCGCAACTGCCTGGCCAGGTGCTCCAATTGGCCTATTGCGCGCTGCTTGCTGGTGGGTTTGGAAGGCTGCAGCAGCGACGGTGGCACGTCCAGGTAGGAGCCGTCCAGCCGGACCAGCCGCAGGGTCGCCGCGCCGCGTACCTCGGGCACGACCTCGAGGTCGGCCAGTTGGGACCACGGCAACCAGTGCTCGCGCGTCAGGGTCCGGACGGCGATCCCGTCCTCAGCGGCAATGAGCTGCAATCGCAAGGCGATAACGGCCAACCCGGCACACGAAGCGGCAATCGCCAACGTCACGATCCGGACCACGCTGGACGGATGGGCATAGATATTGAGGGCTACCGTGCCGCACACCACAAGCATCAGCAATGCCGGTTGATAGGCAGGGATTCGCAACACGATCACCTGCTGCGGCGGCTGATCAGACATGGCCTGAGTCTAGGTCCGGCTACCGGACCGGTTGGTTGACGCGCGGCAGGCAGCACTCAAGCCGGTGGGTGCTTGCTCGAGCGAGCACCCACCGGCTTGGTCGGCCAAGCTCAGCGGTCGTCGCCACCGGGGGTGGACTTGGCGATCTGCATCAGGAACTCGATGTTGGTACGGGTCTTGCGCAGCCGGTCCAGCAGCAGGTCGATGCCTTGTTGCGGTTCCAGCGAGTGCAGCACCCGGCGCAGTTTGATCACCACGGCCAGCTCGTCCGGCGACAGCAGGATCTCTTCCTTACGCGTCGAGGACTGATCCACGTCAACTGCCGGGAACACCCGCTTATCGGCGATCTTGCGGTCCAGTCGCAGCTCGGCGTTGCCGGTGCCCTTGAACTCCTCGAAGATCACCGTGTCACCGGCTGAGCCGGTCTCGACCAGCGCCGAGGCGATGATCGTGAGCGAGCCACCGTGCTCGATGTTGCGGGCCGCACCCAGGAACCGCTTGGGCGGGTAGAGCGCGGTCGAGTCCACACCACCGGACAGGATCCGGCCGGACGCTGGCGCGGCCAGGTTGTAGGCGCGACCCAGCCGGGTGATCGAGTCGAGCAGGACGACCACGTCGTGACCCATCTCGACCAGGCGCTTGGCCCGCTCGATGGACAGCTCGGCGACATCGTGTGGTCCTGCGGGCGCCGGTCGAAGGTCGAGGCGATGACCTCACCCTTGACCGACCGCTGCATGTCGGTGACCTCTTCGGGCCGCTCGTCGATCAGTACGACCATGAGGTGGCACTCAGGGTTGTTCGTGGCGATCGCGTTCGCGATGGCCTGCATGATCATCGTCTTGCCCGCCTTGGGCGGCGAGACGATCAGCGCACGCTGGCCCTTACCGATCGGCATCACCAGGTCGATGACCCGAGTGGTGAGGATGTTCGGTTCGGTCTCCAGCCGCAGCCGCTCCTGCGGGTAGAGCGGGGTGAGCTTGGTGAACTCGACCCGGTTGCGCATCGAGTCCGGCTCGCTGCCGTTGACCGAGTCGAGCCGGACCAACGGGTTGAACTTCTCCTTGCGCTCGCCGTCACGGGGCTGGCGGACCACGCCGGTCACCGCGTCACCGCGGCGCAGGCCGTACCGGCGCACGTGCGAGTTGGCAACGTAGACGTCGTCGGAGGTGGCGAAGTAGCCGTTGACCCGGATGAACCAGGAACCCTTGTCGTCGACGTTGTCCAGGATGCCGGCGACCGGGGTCAGGACATCGTCGTCGGAGATGGTCGGCTCGACCTCGTTGCGGCCGCCGCCCTGCGGTTCGGACCGATCGCGGGTCCGGCCACGCCGGTCCCGGTACCGGCGGCCGCGCCGGCTACCGAATTCGTCATCGTCATCGTTGGCGTTGCCAGCAGGGCCGGCGTTGTTGTTCTGGGCCTGGTTGCGGTTGGCGTTGCGGTTGCGCTGGTTGTCGCGGCCCTGGCTGTCCCGGTTCTGGTTGTCACGGCCTTGGTTATCCCGGTTGCCCTGGCTGTCGCGGTTCTGGCTGTCGCGGTTGTTCTGGACGTCCTTGTTCTGGCTATCGCGATTCTGGTTGTCGCGGCCCTGATCGCGGTTCTGGTTCTCGCGACTGTGCTGGACGTCCCGGTTGCTTTGGTTGTCCCGGTTCTGGTTGTCGCGGCCCTGATCGCGGTTCTGGCTGTCCCGGGTCGATGAGCTGGTCGCCGACCGCGGCTCGCGGCGCTGGCTCGGCGTGGCTTCGGCAGCCGGAGCGCTGTCCTCAGCCGGCGCGGCGGCCGGGGCGCGACGGGTGGCCGGGGCGGTCTCGGCCGGGGCCGCGTCGGTGGCATCCAGGCCGCCGAGCGTGGGTTGGGTGGCACCGGCCGGACGGGTCGCCGAGCGGCGGGTCCGGGTGGCCTTGGGCGGCGCGGTAGCCGTGCCGTTGGCGGGCTGGCCGTTGCCTGCAGCCGCGGCGGGGCGTCGAGCGCTCTCGATGGCCGCGATCAGTTCGCTCTTGCGAAGCTTGCCGGTGGACAGCCCCATCGAGCCGGCGAGCGCTTGCAGCTCGGGCAGCAGCATCGAGGACAGCGAGCCAGAGCGGCGCTTGGCGCGCTCCTGGGCCGCATTGGCACCGGAATCTGCTGACCCAGTGCTGGGCAGGACGCTGAGCTGGTCCTGAGTTTCGGTCACGTGGTGTCGGATCCTTCCGAATGGTCGTGCGCTTGTGAACAACGCACGCCGGTGTTGAGTCGGCGGTGTTCGCCGGTCTGGTCGAGTGCCGACCAGTCGTTTCATAGTTGATGACGGTGCGGATCTGCCCTCGTACGCCGAAATGCGACCTCAGCCGCATCGGCTGAAGAATTTCGGCTTCTTGGGCGTCCCGCTCAGACTCATCGGGCCACTTCTCTGCGACTGACCACGAACCGTGGCCTCGCGAGAATGAGCTAAGACTAGACGTTAGCAGCTCACCCCAGCAACCGGGCAGCGGCGTGTCGTATTCCGCACCAGCTACCGGGGCACGATCTGAGCGCCCTCGGCAACCCTCAGCTGGACGCATTCCCAGCTGGGCGGCACCAGCGCGCAGGCGAGCGCGCCCTGGTCCTCACCAGCTGCCAGCGCCAGCACCGCCGAGCCCGCACCGGAAACCATCGCGGCCACTCCCGCTTCACGCAGCCGCGCCACCAAGCTGGCGGTAGCCGGCATCGAGTGCTGCCGGTAGGCCTGGTGCAACCGGTCCTCGGTCGCGGCCAGCAGCAGGTCCGGGCGGCCCGACAGTGCCAGCACCAGGAGCGCGGCCCGGCTCAGGTTGAAGGCCGCATCCGCGTGCGGGACGGTCACCGGCAACGCTGCCCGGGCGAGGTGAGTTGCCGACTGCTCGCTCGGGATGAACAGCACCGGGTGAGCGGTGACCGGCGGTAACCGGACCGCCCTACCCACCCCATCAGCCATCCAAGCAACCGTGGCACCGCCGAGCAGGCAGGCAGCGACGTTGTCCGGGTGGCCTTCCAGCTCGGTTGCCAGCGCCAGCGCGGCCGGATCGTCCAGCAATTGCGGGCCGTCCTCGGTCAGCGCCCTGGCCAGCACGATGCCGGACACGATCGCGGCGGCCGAGGAACCCAACCCCCGACCGTGCGGTATCTGGTTGGTGCAGCTGACCTGCAGCCCGGGTGGTTGGCCACCGAGCACGTCGAAGCAGGCGCGCATCGCCTGCACCACCAGATGCTGCCCGTCCAGCGCGACCTCGCCGGACCCGCAGCCGCTGACCCGGACCTGCAGGCCGGCGCCGGTGACCGAGGCGCACACATCGTCGTAACGGCTGATCGCCAACCCGAAGCTGTCGTATCCCGATCCGAGGTTCGCGCTGGTGGCCGGCACCCGAACCTGGACCGGGCCGTGCTGGAATGCCATCAACCGAGCCCGAGTTGGACGGCGGCGGCGTTCGCATCGACCGGGATGGTGATCGGTGCCGGCGCGCCCGAGATGGCCCACTCCGGATCCTTGAGGCCGTTGCCGGTCACGGTGCACACCACCAGCGAGTCGGGCGGTACCTTGCCGGCCCGGCCGGCCTTGATGAGCCCGGCCACGCTGGCCGCCGAGGCGGGCTCGACGAAGACCGCCTCGGTGCGTGCGAGCAACCGGTAGGCCTCCAGGATCTGCTTGTCGGTGACCGAATCGATCAGGCCGCCGGACTCGTCACGAGCGGCCTCGGCCTGCAGCCAGGACGCCGGGTTACCGATCCGGATCGCGGTAGCGATCGTGATCGGCTTGGCGACCGGCGCGCCGAGCACGATCGGAGCAGCACCGGCCGCCTGAAACCCATACATCGACGGTGTATTCGCGACCAGGCCGGCGGCCTGGTACTC
>JBDSAN010000414.1:0-2751 GCA_039922115.1 Jatrophihabitantaceae bacterium | reverse complement strand
GAGGTCGCGGTGATCGTCGGCTATGTCGGCAGCGACGCCGGCCCGCGCAACGCGGCCGCCTTCCTGCAGGCCGGCGCGGTGGTCGCCACCTACTTCAAGCACCACCTACCCAGCTACGGGGTTTTCGACGAGGCCCGCAACTTCATCGCCGGCCAGGAACTGACGGTGGTGCGCTTCGGCGGCATCGACATCGGCCTGACCATCTGCGAGGACGTCTGGCAGGACGGCGGCCCGTTCACCGCCGCGGCGCTGGCCAAGGTCGGGCTGCTGATCAACATCAACGGCTCGCCCTACGAGCGGGGCAAGGACGACGTCCGGCTGTCGCTGCTGGCCCGTCGCGCGGTCGAGGCCGGCGCGCCGGTCGCCTACGTCAACCAGGTCGGTGGGCAGGACGAGCTGGTTTTCGACGGTGACTCCCTGGTGGTGGACGCTGCCGGCCAGCTGATCGCCCGAGCACCGCAATTCCAGGCCGGGCTGTACTGCGTCGAGCTGAACCTGCCGGCCGCGACCACCGATCCCGGGCAACTGCCGGCCAGCGCTGCCGGCCTGGCGGTACGGCGTGCGGTAGCCCCGCTGGCTCCCCCGGTGCCGGCCGGCGCCCTGGTCGAACCGCTGTCGATCGCCGAGCGGCTACCCGACCTGGCCGAGGTGTGGCAGGCGCTGGTGCACGGCACCCGGGCCTATGTCACCAAGAACGGCTTCAGCTCGGTGGTGATCGCGATGAGCGGCGGCATCGACTCGGCGGTGGTCGCCGCGATCGCAGCCGACGCGATCGGCGGGCAGAACGTGCACGGCATCGGCCTGCCCAGCGCGTACTCCTCCGAGCACTCCCAGTCCGACGCGATCGAGCTGGCCGACCGGATCGGCGCGCACTTTCAGCTGGTGTCGATCGAGCCGATGGTCACCGCGTTCGTGGACGCGCTCACGCTGACCGGGCTGGCCGAGGAGAACGTCCAGGCGCGGGTGCGCGGAACGACGCTGATGGGGCTGTCCAACCAGTACGGCCACCTGGTGCTTGCCACCGGCAACAAGAGCGAGCTCTCGGTCGGCTACTCCACCATCTACGGCGATGCGGTCGGCGGCTTCGCACCGATCAAGGACGTCCCCAAGACGCTGGTGTGGCAGCTGGCTGAGTGGCGTAATGCCGAGGCCGAGCGGACCGGGCAGCGGCCGCCGATCCCGCCGAACTCGATCAGCAAACCGCCCTCGGCCGAGCTGCGGCCGGACCAGCTGGATTCGGACTCGTTGCCCGATTACGAGGTGCTCGACCGGTTGCTGGCCCGCTATATCGACTCCGATGCCGGCTTCGATGAGCTGCTGGCTGAGGGCTTCGATGAGCAGCTGGTGCGCCGGATCGTCCGGCTGACCGACGCCGCGGAATGGAAGCGCCGGCAGTACCCGCCAGGCCCCAAGATCAGCCTGAAGGCCTTCGGTCGGGACCGCCGGCTGCCGATCACCAACCGCTGGCGGGAGGGCGGCTCGGTCAGCTGAGCAGGACCGCCGTGAGCGATATCTCTCACTGGCCGGTGCGAAGGTGGCCGACTAGGAGCACTATGGGTGCGTCCATTACCCGCCCGGGGACCGGCCAGTCCGGCCTCGAGGAAGCAGAGGACCGATTCGATGACTGAGAAGCTTTACGGCAACACCGGCAATTCTGGCCGGGTCACCATCCGAGACCTGCAGCAGGCCAAGCAGGCCGGCGATCGGTGGCCGATGCTGACCTCCTACGACTACTCCACGGCCCAGATCTTCGACGCGGCCGGCGTGCCAGTGCTGCTGGTCGGTGATTCGGCGGCCAACGTCGTCTACGGCTACGACAGCACGGTGCCGGTCACCGTTGACGAGCTGCTGCCGCTGGTGCGTGGCGTGGCGCGTGGCGCGCGGCGCGCCATGGTGGTGGCGGATTTGCCTTTCGGTAGCTACCAGATCTCGGCCGCCCAGGCGTTGGAGACTGCTACCCGGTTCATGAAAGAAGGTGGCGCGCACGCGGTCAAGCTCGAAGGTGGCGTCCGGGTCGCCGAGCAGGTCGCACAGCTCACCGCCGCCGGCATCCCGGTGATGGCGCACATCGGGCTCACCCCGCAGTCGGTGAACACCCTGTCCGGCTACCGGGTACAGGGCCGCGGTGACGAGCAGGCCGCCAGATTGCTCGATGATGCAAGGGCATTGCAGGACGCCGGCGCATTCGCGGTGGTGCTTGAGGTGGTGCCCGCCGACGTGGCCAAGAAGATCACCCATGATCTTCGGATCCCGACCGTCGGTATCGGCGCCGGGGTCGAGTGTGACGCGCAGGTGCTGGTCTGGCAGGATCTGGCCGGGTTGCGGGCCACCGGCAAGCCAGCCAAGTTCGTCAAGCAGTATGCCGATCTCGGTGCGGTTCTTACTGATGCGGTAAGGCAATTCGCGACCGAGGTACAGGCCGGCATCTACCCCGGTGCCGAGCATAGCTACCACTGAACGACCCTGATCGGGCAACTCCCTGCGGCCGCGAATGGCAGTTACCATTGACCGATTGCGACGAGTGGGCAGTTGCCATCACCGCCTACGACGAGTGGGCAGTTCGACGACGAATGGTCGATTAAACCGGGCAATTCGACGGCGAACTGCCCACTCGTGGGACGGGCGATGCGTAACCGCCCACTCGCGGGACGGGGCGATGCGTAACTGCCCACTCGTGGGACGGGCGATGCGTAACCGCCCACTCGTGGGACGGGCGATGCGTAACCGCCCACTCGCGGGACGGGGCGATCC
>JBDSAN010000413.1:0-3808 GCA_039922115.1 Jatrophihabitantaceae bacterium | reverse complement strand
CAACGTCACCAGCTGCGGGATGCTGGCCAGCTGCGCACCGGAACTGAGCCGGTCGGGCAACGCGGTGGTTGCCAGCCCGGCCAGCTGAGCCGCCCCGACCGGCACCACCCGGCCGGGCAAGCCAGCTGCCCGGTTGGCCGGATCGGTCAGCGCCAGCTGCGCCTGCACCGCGCTGATCGAGGCGATTCCCGCTTTCAGCACAAGGTAGAACTGGCCCGATCCGGTCGATGCCTGGCCGGGTAGCGCCGGCTGCGCGACCGACAGCACCGAACCGATCGCCAGCCTGGTGGCGCCGAGCTGCGGGCCTGGTTGACCGGCCCCGGTCACCGTCAGAAAGTCCAGGTCGCCACCGGCCGGCACCACCGACAGCCAGGCAGGCGTCACCTCGGCCGCGCCCTGCCCGGCGAAACCGAGCGCGGCCGCCTGGCCGGTGCCTGACAACCGGAACCGGTGACCATCGCTGATCAGCTGCCGGCTCTGACCATCGCTGACCAGCAGCGCCCGCCCGGCCGGCAACGTCCGAACCGGCAGCGCGGACGCCCAGCGCAGCACGGTCTGACCGGCCGCGGCGACCGGCTGGTCGGCCGGCGCCACCGAGCACACGGTCAGCGGCCCGGTGCTGATCCGGCTGGCCGCCGGCAGCGAATCCGGCGCCCCGGGAATGCCGAGCTCGGCACCCCGCGACACCGAGGCGAGCTGCTTGGCCGGCACGGTTGCGGTCTTGCTGCCGTCCCCGCCGGCCAGCAGCCGGGCCGAGGCGAAGTTGGCCACCGGGTGCAACAGGCCATCACCGGCCAGGATGAACCGGGTGCCGGTCTCCTTCTCGATCACCACCTGGCCGGGCTTCTTCCAGTCGCTGCCGGTGCCCGGCCGCAGCAGGCCGATGATCCCGAACGCGGCGGTCACCAGCAGCGTCGCGATCAGGCCGAGCACCGTCCCCAGCACCAGTCGACGGCTGGGCGAGACCGGATGATTGGCGTCGGCCGAGACCAGCGCCGAAACCAGCCGCCGTCGCAAGAACTGGTAGGCCTGGATCTGGTCGCGCTGTGTCCACATGGAGCCTCGCCGCAGTCCGTTCCCCTACCGACCGCCGGCCGGCTGGTGGTGAATCCGTCGCAAATGAGTCGTCGAAGGTGAATTCTCGTTAAGGTGCAAGATAGAGCAGCCGGACCCCAGTCCGCTGACCCGGCGCCGAGATTGTTCCTTCGTACTGCCAGCCCAATCACCTGGTAGCACGAAATGCGGCACGGCCCGATCGGTGCCACCGCCGCACCGCTCGCGAACAGGAGAGGCACCGATGACCGCAGCCGCGACGCCGGAACTCGGCGCGGCGCACCGCGGTAGCCAGCACGGCCCGCGGTCCTCGGCCCGGGTGCCCGGCCCGCCCTACCTGCTGCGCTGGCTGCTGCCCTGCCGGCTGCCGGCCGTCCTCGGCTGGGAGGCCGCGGCGCTGGCCGTGCTCGTCGGCTACCAGCACCGCCATGACAGCTACGGCCAGCCGAGCCTGATCGGACTGGCGGTGCTCGCCGGGCTGCTGGTGCTGATGACCTCGTTCCGGCTGGCCGGGCTGACCGGCCTGGAGCGGTTGCTGGCCGGCCGGGCGATGCGGGCCCGGCTACGGCGCTACGCCGAGGACCGGGCCACCGACACAGTGCAGCGCCGCTTGCTGGCCGGGCTCACCCTGAACACCCACATCGACCGGGCCGGTAACCGCACCGGGGTGATCGGGTCGGGCCTGAGCTGGTCGGCCACCATCAAGGTCGCCGACTCGGCCAGCCCGGACCCGTCCGCGCTGATCGCGGCAGCCACCCGAGCCTGCCTGCGCACCGACCTGCCACTGGCCTCGGCCCAGGTGTTGAGCTGGAACATCCCGTCCGGCTGGGGGGAATCCCGCTCAGCCGACGGCCGGTCGGACTCGGCACCGCGCACCCTGCGCCAGTACTTCCTGGCGGTACGCACCGCGCCGACGCCCACCAGCCGCGCGATTCGAGCTCGCGGCGGCGGGCCGTCCGGAGCCCAGCGGGCCACCGCCAGCGCGGCAGCGGCGCTGGCCTTCGAGCTGAGCCGGCTCGGCTACCCGTGCACGGTGCTGGACAGCGCCGAGCTGGAGCAGCACGTCCAGCTGATGTCGGGCGCGAGCTATTCCGCGCAGTTAGTCACCGCCGAGCGGGCACCCGCGCCGCTGGAAACCAAGGACACCTGGGCGATCGGCCAGCTGCAGCAGAGCTGCTTCGAAGTCGGTGGCCGGACCTCGCAGGCAGCCGCGCTGAACTGGCCGGCGGCCGCTCCGCTGAGCTTCGTGGTGGGTTCGGTCACCGTCCGGCCGGGCCGGCGCGGCCAGCCGAAGCTGAGCTACCTGATGCGCGCGGCGATGCTCAACCAGCAGTCGCCGCTGACCATCGAGCAGGCCAGCCGGGCGCTGGATCGGCGACTGGTTCCGATGCGTTACCGCCAGGAACGCTACCTTCGCGCCACCCTGCCGCTGGCCTTGCCGATCGAGCCGGCCAGCCTCGCCCGGCGCTCGGCCGAAACCGGGCAGGCGCTTGCCCGATGACGGCGCTCGTTGCGGGAACGGGACGTCAACGCTGCCGGGACGGCTTCGGCCGGCAACCGTGAGCCTGCTCGATCGGCTGCGGGCTGGCGGCTTCGATCGTGGCGGGTTCCTGGCAATCAGCCTCGCCGCGTCCGGGCTCGGCGCGGCGTGGCAGGACGGCCCGGCCGGCGCGGTGACCGAGTGGCAGAGCAGCGATCCCGATCCGGCCCAGCTGGCCGAGCTGGAAGCAGAGCTGCGACCGCGCTGGGTCTGGTGGTCACCGACCACCGCGCAGCAGCTGACCCGGGCCGGCCTGCGGGTGGCGACCTGCTGGGACCTCGCTGCCGTGCACCGGCTGCTGTTCGGCGGCTGGCGGGCCGAACCGGACCTGGTGTGGGCCGGCCTGCACGACCTGCCCGCCGATTCGCTGCCCGGCGTCGGCCAGCTGGACCTGCTCGGGCACAGCGGGGACGAGGGCACCGACCCGGAACAGCCGGTCCGACCGGACGGCCACCTCCGTCCGGAGTGGGTCGGCGGCGGCTGGCAGCGCTCGCCGGCCCGGCTGGCCCGCTGGTCGGCGACCGCGCTGGCCGCCCGGCAACTGCAGGAGCAGCGGATTTGGGCGATGCCGCAGCCGGCCCGGATCGCGGCGACCGCCCGGTCGGAATCGGCCGCCGAGCTGCTGTGCGCGGAGCTGACCGTGGACGGGCTGCCGGTCGAGCTGGCCCGGGCCGAGCAGCTGCTGGCCTCATACATCGGGCCGCGACCGACCGAGGCCGCCGAGGCCAGCCGGCTGCGCGAGCGCCGCGATAGCGCGGTGCTGCGGCTGGTGCCCGGCGCTGAGGACACCGACCTGCGCAATCCCGGCCAGGTGCGGGCGATGCTGGCCAGGGCCGGCATCGACGTCCCGGACACCAGGTCCTGGCGGCTGGAGAACTTCCGGGGCGCGCACCCGGTGATCGAGGCGCTGCTGGCCTGGCGCAAGGCCGAGCGGATCGCGACCACCTACGGCTACGAGTGGCTGGATCGCAACGTCAGCGCCGACGGCCGGTTGCGTGGCAGCTGGACCGGCTCGGACGGGGCAGCCGGCCGGATGACCGCCTCGGCCGGCCTGCACAACCTGCCCGCTGACCTGCGGCCGGCGATCGCGGCCGGCGACGGCTGGCTGTTCGTGCGCGCCGACCTGGGCCAGATCGAGCCCCGGGTGCTGGCGGCCGTGTCCGGTGACCGGGCGCTGGCCCGGGCCACCCAGGACGATGACCTCTACGCCCCGGT
>JBDSAN010000412.1:0-6100 GCA_039922115.1 Jatrophihabitantaceae bacterium | reverse complement strand
CCTCCCGCACCTCGGCCAGCTCAGCCACCCCGAGCTGCCGGGACAGGCTGGTGTAGCCGGCCAGATCGACAAAACCGACCGCCTGCACGTCGGCGGCCTGATTGGTGCCCTGCGCGGCCAGCATCCGCTGCGCGGCCGCGGCCAGCTGGCGACGCCAGACATGGGACTGAACCTGCTCCAGCACCGGTTCCACCTTGCTTATGAAGGCGGCCAGGTCGCCGTCCGGAATCGCATCCGGACGTTCGGCAAGCAGTTCCACCAGCAGCCGGCTCTGCCACTCGGCCAGCCGGGACATGCTCTGGCCGACCATCCGGGTCACCGACTGCAGCGAATCGGCGTCCACCAGTTGGGTGTTGACCAGCTCGGCGGCATTGGCCAGCGCGGTGACGTCACTGTCGGTGAAGGCCCGCTCGTCGTCGCCAACGCTGGCGAAGCCGAGCGCCCGCCACAGCTGGCTGGCCCGGTCCAGTGAGATGCCGGCGCGCTCGGCCGCCTCGGCCCGGGTGAATCGCCGCTGCCCGCCGAGCAGGATCTGCTCCAGCCGGCCAGCCAGGGACTGATCCGGCACTGGCGTGCTCAGGTGGTGTGCACGATCAGCACGTCGACCTCGGCCCGGCGTGCCACGTCGGACGGGACCGAGCCGAGCAGCCGGCCGCCGAGCCGGTTCAGGCCGCGGTTACCGATCACGATCAGATCGGCGTTGCGTTGCTGGGCAACCTCTGGCAGGACGTTGACCGGGTTGCCCTTGACGGTCAGGGTCTCGACCTTGCTCGCACCGGCCTTCGCGGCCCGGTCGCTGGCGCGCCGGACGTTGTCCTCCGCCGGTGCCGAGCCGACCAGCTGGTAGGCATCTGACCCGAGTGAGTCCTTCTCCCGGTCCAGCGAGCCTTCCGGATCCGGCTGGTAGGCCGACACGATCAACAACTGGGCATCGGCGTCCCGGGCGATGGCGGCAGCTCGATCCACCGCGCGGAACGAGGTGTCCGAGCCGTCGGTACCGACGAGGACGAGCTGGTAGGCGCCAGCCATAGTTGAACTCCATTCGATAGGTCGGCCAGGGCAGTCTTGCCGACGCCTGGATCAACGGCAAGCCTCGACTCGCGTGACGGGTGGCAACGCATGCAGCGACCACCGGCGCAGTTGGGCGGCTCGGCTCGAGCATCCGGAACGCCGACTAAGCTGAGCTGGTGACGTCAGCAGCGAACAGCACCGAACTCAGCGCCCTGTTGCAGCACGCCGCCGATGGCGGCCGGATCAGCCCGGACCAGGCGCTGCTGCTCTACACCGACGCGCCGCTGCACGCGCTCGGTGAGGCGGCCGACACGGTTCGCCGGCGCCGGTTCGGTGACATCGCCGACATCGCGACGTACATCATCGATCGCAACATCAACTACACCAACGTCTGCCTGACCGCGTGCAAGTTCTGCGCGTTCTACCGGGCGCCGAACCACGCCGAGGGCTGGACGCACACCGATGAAGAGATCCTGCGCCGGTGCGGTGAGGCGGTCGAACTCGGCGCGACCCAGATCATGCTGCAGGGCGGCCATTCGCCGGAACTCGGCATCGACTGGTACGAGCGGATCTTCGCCGCGATCAAGCGGGACTACCCGTCGCTGACGCTGCATTCGCTCGGCGCGTCCGAGGTCGTGCACATCGGCAAGGTCTCCAAGCTCGATCATGCTGAGGTGATTGCCCGGCTGCACGCGGCCGGGCTGGACTCCTTCGCCGGGGCGGGTGCGGAGATCCTGGTCAAGCGGCCGCGCACCGCGATCGCGCCATTGAAAGAGGACGGCGAGACCTGGCTGTCGGTGATGGAAACCGCGCACGGCCTCGGCCTGGAATCGACCGCGACCTTCATGATGGGCACCGGCGAGACCAACGCCGAGCGGATCGAGCACCTGCGGATGATCCGGGACGTCCAAGATCGCACCGGCGGCTTCCGGTCCTTCATCCCGTGGACGTACCAGCCGGAAAACAACCACCTCAAGGGACGTACCCAGGCGACCTCGCTGGAGTACCTGCGGATGGTGGCGCTGGCCCGGCTGTTCTTCGACAACGTCACCCACCTGCAGGGTTCGTGGCTGACCACCGGCAAGGACATCGGTCAGCTGACCCTGCACTTCGGTGCCGATGACCTCGGCTCGGTGATGCTGGAGGAGAACGTGGTGTCCTCGGCCGGCGCCCGGCACCGGTCCAACCGCACCGAGCTGATCGAGCTGATTCGCTCGTCCGGCCGCATCCCAGCCCAGCGCGACACCCTCTACAACCACCTGGTGGTGCACCGCGACCCCGCCCAGGACCCGCACGATGATCGGGTGCACTCGCACTTCGCCTCGACCGCGCTGAAGCTGATCCCGACCGGCTCCGCTGCCACCGTCAGCTGAGCTGGCGGGTGTCGCTGACCCTCGCGGTCGCCGCCGGCCTCGGCTCCGCGCTCGCCTATGGCGCCGGTACCGCCGGCCAGCACGCGGCCGCCTACACCGGACGTACCGATGCCGGCGAGCTCGCTGAGCTGATTCGCAACCCGCGCTGGTTGCTGGCATCGGTCGCCGACGTGCTCGGCATCGGCTTGCAACTGGTCGCGCTTACCAACGGTCCGGTGGTGCTGGTGCAGCCGCTGCTGGTGCTGTCGCTGCCGGTCGCCGTCCTGTTGCGGCCCAGCTTCGGCGCACCTCGGCCGGGCTGGCGGGAGCTGGCCGATTGCGGCGCGCTGATAGCTGGGCTGGCGCTGTTCCTGCTGGTGCTAGGCGAGCCGCACCGGGGCCGGATCATCGGGTTGACGGCGGCGGCTTGGACCTCGGCGATCGCGCTCGGCCTTGGCCTGGGTGCGATCGCGCTGATGCGGCGCTGCCGTCCGGTGCCCCGCGCCGTCACCTTCGGGGTGGTGGCCGGTTGCTGGTTCGGGGTGGTGAGCGTGCTGATCGAAGCCGTCTCGCAAGTCTTCGACCGAGATGGCCTGGCCGGCTTCGGTCGGCCCGGCGGGCTGGTGCCGCTGGTAGCGATGGTGCTGCTGGCACTCGGCGGCTACTTGCTGGTCCAGATCGGTTTTCAGCTCGGCCCGCTCGGCGCGAGCTTTCCACCGAACCTGATCCTCGATCCGGTGGTGGCCGTCATCCTGGGCGCGGCGCTGCTGGGCGAGCGGGTGCCGCATTCGGTGCCCGCGGTCGCCGGTTACCTGGGCTGCGTCGCGGTGGCCGGCTGGGCGGCATTCCGGCTGGCCGGCCCGTCCCGCGGCCCGACCAAGTACCTGACCACGGTGCAGTCAGCCGACCGCTGAACGTCGGTTCTGAGCACCCTCGACCTGCCCTGTGCCAGGCCTCAGATCATGTCAGTTCGATGTCTTGACAAGGGCGACATGCGTGGGTACTTTCCAAATTCAGCAAGATTAGTCAATCCAGGGCAATAGTCGGCTCAAGGTGGATTGTGCTGCCGACAAATTCTCATGAATGCGGTGTTGGCAATTTGTGCAAAATGCTAGCTGAGCTAGATGGGTCGCGGACGTCGACCCGGTGGCACCGCGTCCCTGCTCGCCTGCCGCACGCCGGCCCCGACGGGTTGGCTGCAGGCCACTGTTACCAGCAAGTCCGCTGTCCCGAAGCGGTGACGTCCGGGCCGACCAGGCGACCCGCCAGCCACATCGGGGATGGTGGTCGGCAGCGGTTCGACATGAATCCGTTAATTGTTATCAAGAAGCACGGCGCACATGTTGCTAAATTTACCAAGGACGGATCGCGCACTTTATTGGTTGCCAGCCAATGACTGCGGCCGTCGAATCCGCAATTGAGCTGCCGCAGGTGCGTTTCGGGGTGCTCGGCCCGCTTACCGCGCACGTTCGGGAGCGCCCGGTAATGCTCGGCCCGCTCAAGCAGCAACTGGTGTTCGCCATGCTCGCTTGCCGCGCGAACACGGTGACCTCGGTAGACCTGCTCACCGAGACGCTGTGGGGTGATGATCCGCCCCGGACGGCGCGCAAGAACCTGCAGGTCTACGTTGCCTGCCTGCGCAAGCTGCTCGCCGACGACGGGACCGGTGACCGGCTGGTGCACCGCAACGGCGGGTACCTGCTGCGGGCGAACTCGAACGAGCTGGACCTGCTGCGGTTCGACGAGCTGATCGCGCTGGCCCGGCAGGCCGACGGGCCGGCGGCGAAGGCCAGCCAGCTCGATGCCGCGCTGCAGCTGTGGCGCGGCCCGATCCTGGACGGATTGGCCGCCGCGCCGACCGTTCAGGGCGAGGTGGCCCGGCTGTCCCGGCGATACCTGGCGGTATTCGAGGACTGGGCCGAGGCTGAGCTGTCCATCGGCAACGCAGGCAACGTGGTCGAGCGGATCTGCGAAGTGGCCGGCCGGCACCCGTTCCGGGAGCGGCTGCGCCAGATCCAGATGACCGCGCTGAACCTCTGCGGGCGCAAGACCGAGGCATTGAGCGTGTTCGACGACCTGCGCCAGAGCCTGGCCCGCGAGCTGGGGTTGCGGCCGAGCCCGACCCTGGAACGGCTTTACCGGACGTTGCTGTCCGACGAGCCGTCCGGTGGCCCGCGCCGCAGCACGACCGTCCGGCCGGCGCCTCGGGTGGTGCTGCCGCCGGACCTGGTCGATTTCACCGGTTACGCCGAGCAGGTTCAGCAGCTGCACCGGTTGCTGGACACCAGCCCGAACCCGTTGGTGGTGATTGCCGGGCCGGTGGGCGCCGGCAAGACCGCCCTCGCGTTGCATGCCGCGCACCAGCTCGCCGAGCGCTTTCCGGACGGCCGGATCTTCCTGCGGCTGCGAACCGAGCAGGCAACTGCCCGCGGCGATCGGACCGTCCTCAATGAGCTGGCCCGGCTGGCCGGGTTGTCTGATCAGTCAGCAGCCGATCCGGTCGACGTTGACGAGCTTGCCGGACGGTGCCAGAGCTGGCTGATGCGCCATCGCGTGTTGCTGGTGCTCGACGGCGCCGACGCGCCCGGCAGCGCTGACCTGATCCGGATGATCACCCCGCTGGCGGGTAGCAGCCGGGTGCTCGCGACCGCCCGGGCCGGCCTGGACTTCGGTGAGCGGTTGGAGCTGGCGCCGATCGAGCCGCCGGCCGCGGTGGACCTGCTCGGCCGGATCATCGGCGTCGAGCGGGTTGGCTCGGACCCGGCCGCGGCTGAGCAGATCGTGCTGGCCGTCGGCCTGCTGCCACTGGCGATCCGCGCGGCCGGCGCGAAGCTCGCCCGGTTGAGACACCTGCCGCTGGCCGAGTTCGCGGCCCGATTGCAGGATCCGGACGCGGTGCTGGACGAGCTGAGCACCGGTGACTGCGTGCTGCGGCAGCGGCTGGCCGCCGGATTCGGCGACCTGCCCGACGAGGCCCGGTCGGCGCTGCGCCGGCTCGGCTCGCTGGAGACGCCCTGGTTCACCCTCGATCAGGCGGTCGAGGCGCTGGCCGAGGTGCCCGGCCGGGTGCGGCGGCTGCTGGAGTCGCTGATCGAGGCCAATGCGGTCACCGCCCCCAGCTCGGAAGTCACCGCGCACGCGGTGGTGTATCAGCTGCCCACCCTGCTGCGCTGTTATGCCCGAGGCCTGCCAGCGACCTGATCCGTGGGTCTGCGTGCCTCGGCTCGTGGGCGGTTCTGCGCGGCCCCGCGAGTCGAGTGGGCGGTTCGGAGGGCGTGCGTCCACGAGTGGGCAGTTCGGAGGGTGTGCGTCCACGAGTGGGCAGTTCTACGACGAATGGTCGAGTCCAACCGCCCATTCATGGCGAAACTGCCCACTCGCGGGGACGGCCGGCTGGAACTGCCCACTCGCGGGAGCGGCCGGCCGGAACGGGACCACTCGCGGGGACGGCCAGCTGGAACTGCCCATTCGCGGGGACGGCCGGCCGAAACTGCCCACTCGCGGGGACGGCCGCCCGGAACGGGACCAGAACTGCTAACCGGTTGAGCGGTCAGGGTCAGTTGGCCGCGACCAGCAGTTGCCGCATGACGTCGATCAGCTGGATGCCGGCGGCCCGGTCGGCGGCCGGTAGCTGCTGGACGGTCCGCACCGCATCGGCCAGCTCGGCCTGGTACTGCGATCGCTGGGCCAGCACCATCCGCAGCGCGGTCGCGGCCTGGCCGGCGAACAGCAGCAGC
>JBDSAN010000411.1:0-3149 GCA_039922115.1 Jatrophihabitantaceae bacterium | reverse complement strand
CGTCAACCACCCAGTGGGTGAGCATACGCGAGGTCAGCAGCCCGAGGCGAACCCGCCGTCAACCGCCGGCCGGCAGAGGCCGGTGACCGGCCTGCGGACGCAGGGCAACACGGCATACCGACGTCTGCGAACATTGTGCCGTGACCGAGCCAACGCCCCGAACCCGTGTCTCCCGTCGAATCGGCTCCATCGCCGAGTCAGCAACCCTTGCCGTCGATGCCAAGGCGAAGGCGCTGAAGGCTGAAGGGCATGCGGTGATCGGTTTCGGCGCCGGCGAGCCCGACTTCGCGACCCCCGACTACATCGTCGCGGCGGCGATCATCGCTGCCCAAGATCCGGCAAACCATCGCTACACCCCGGCTGCAGGGCTGCCGGATCTGCGCAAGGCGATCGTGGTCAAGACGCTGCGGGACAGCCACTACGCCGTCACGGTCGACCAGGTGCTGGTCACCAACGGCGGCAAGCAGGCCGTCTACAACACCTTCGCAACGCTGCTCGATCCGGGCGACGAGGTGCTGCTGGTAGCGCCCTACTGGACCACCTATCCCGAGGCGATCAAGCTCGCCGGCGGCGTGCCGGTGGTGGTGATGACCGACGAATCCACCGGTTACCTGGCCACCGTGGCGCAGTTGGAGGCAGCCCGGACCGACCGTACGAAGGTGCTGCTGTTCGTCTCGCCGTCCAACCCGACCGGCGCGGTCTACCCGCCGGAACAGGTCGCCGCAATCGGTCAGTGGGCTGCAGCGCACGGTCTGTGGACGGTGACCGACGAGATCTATGAGCACCTCGTCTACGGCGGTGCCCGCAACGTCAGCATCGCCGCCGATGCCGGCGAGCAGGTGGTGGTGCTCAACGGCGTGGCCAAGACCTACGCAATGACCGGCTGGCGGGTCGGCTGGATGATCGGGCCGCTCGACGTGATCAAGGCCGCGACCAACCTGCAGTCACACGCAACGTCCAACGTCGCCAACGTCTCGCAGGTCGCCGCGCTGGCCGCGGTCAGTGGTGACCTGACCGCGGTGGAGCTGATGCGAACAGCCTTCGATCGCCGCCGGCAGACCATCGTGGGCCTGCTGTCAGACATCGATGGCGTGATCTGCCCGGAGCCGCTCGGTGCCTTCTATGCCTACCCGTCGGTGAAGGGCCTGCTCGGCCGATCGATCGCCGGCCGAGTCGCGCACAGCAGCGCCGAGCTAGCCGATCTAATCCTGGACGAGGTCGAGGTCGCGGTGGTGCCGGGCGAGGCGTTCGGCACCCCCGGCTACCTGCGACTGTCCTACGCGCTCAGCGACGACGACCTGGCCGAGGGCGTCGGCAGGATCGCCAAGCTGGTCAACGGCTGAGCTGTCACGCTGGCTGACCCTGCCCGGCTTGATCAGCCCGGCAGGTTCAGTCCGCCGTCCGCGGCAAGCTGTCGCTTCTCCCGGTCGACGGCGGCTGCCACCTGTTCCGAGCTCAGCTCGAACCGCGCGGTGAGGTAGAAGATCACCAGCGCGAAGGCGATCACTACGATCAGGTCGATCCAATCCGGGATCACATCCTGCGCGCCGTGGCCATAGCGGCCGAGGGCGCTGATGACGGTCAGCCCGCCCAACCAGGGCACCACCCAGGCCGCCCCGCGCAACTGCAAGGAATCGTTGGTGTTGCCGACCGCGATGCCGACACCGAAGATGATCAGGCCGACAATGATTGCCAGATCCAGCTTGTACATCACCTCGAAACCGCCCCAGTAGATGATCAGGTTGGCAAACACGAAGCCAGCCGGGATCAGCAACTTCGGCTTCGGCATCCGGTAGGGCCGATCCCGATCCGGGTCCTGCCGGCGCAACGCGGCCAGCGAGACCGGCGCGAAGGCATACATGATCGCGGTGGCCGAGGTGACGATGCCAACCAGGGACTGCCAGCTGGGAAACGGCAGGAACATGATCTCGCCGACCACGAAGGCCAGCAGGATCGAGACCCAGGGCACGCCCCGGCCATTGACCCGGCTCAGCGCGCTGGGCAATTCCTCCTCCGCACCGAGCGCGTAGGTCAGTCGCGAGGACGTCCCGACGTAGATCAGGCCGGTGCCGGCAGGTGAAATCACCGCATCGACCACCAGCATCGCGGCCAGCCAACCGGCGCCGGCCGAGATCGCCAAGTCGTGGTACGGGCCGAAGTTGCCCTTACCGATCGGGTTGTCCCAGTTGTGCAACACGTCAGCCGGGTTCAGCGCCCCGATGAAGCAGATTTCCAGCAGGATGTAGACGGCCGCGCCGACCAGCATCGCCGAGATCACCGCCCGCGAGATGTCGCGCTGCGGGTCCTTGGCCTCACCGGCCAGCTGCACGCACTGCTCGAAGCCCTGCAGCGCGAACACCACCCCGGCCGGCAACGCCTCGAAGACCCCGTGGCCACCGTGCGGCGCGAATCCCCCGCCGGCATGAAAGTTGGAAAGGTGAAAGTTCAGCGTGATCAGGACGATGACCGTCAACACCGGAATCGCGGTCTTCCAGATCACGGTGACGCTATTGCTGTCAGACAGCAGCTTGGCCCCGAGCAGGTTGATCACGGTAAACATCGCCATCGCGATGCTGGCCACGATCAGGCCGGTGTTGTTGAGGGTGCCGTCCAGGTGGCCGCCGGTGTGCAGCATTCGCAGGTGTTCCTTGGCGAATTTGGTGCTTTCCAGGTAAGTGATGCTCGCCTCGACCTCGATCGGGGCGATCGCGACGGCCTGCAGCCAGGCCGACCAGCCGGCCACGAACCCGGCGACATTGCCGAACGCGAAGTACGGAAAGCGTGCGGTGCCGCCGGCCACCGGGTACGCCGCACCGAGTTCGGCGTGAATCAGGGCCAGCACCGCCAGCATCAGCGCCGCCAGCACCCAGGCAATCAGCGAGGCCGGCCCGGCGGTCTTGGCCGCGGTCAGCGCGCCGAGCAGCCAGCCTGATCCGATGATGGAGCCGAGCGATACGAACATCAGGCCCCAGAAGCCGACCGATCTGCGCAGCCCTGAGTCCGTCGTGGTGCTCGTCCCTAACGCGGTGCCAGCCATGCGCGCCCCATCCATCGTGATGGCCGGGGCTGGTTGTCCGGTTAGTTGGTGCGCAGGCGATGCTGCTCGGTTTGACCCGCTTTAGTCAAGGCGAGCGCCGCCTCAGGCCTCG
>JBDSAN010000410.1:0-9466 GCA_039922115.1 Jatrophihabitantaceae bacterium | reverse complement strand
TAGGGGTTGGCCGACGGGTCGGGGACCCGGAACTCGATGCGCTTGGCCTTCGGGCTGGTGCCGGTGATCGGCACCCGAATGCAGGCCGAGCGGTTACCGGCGCTGTAAACCAGGTTCACCGGCGCCTCGTAGCCGGGCACCAGCCGGTGGTAGGAGTTCACCGTCGGGTTGGTGAAAGCCAGCAGGGACGGCGCGTGGTGCAGCAGGCCACCGATGTAGTAGCGGGCGATGTCGGACAGGCCGGCATAGCCGGTCTCGTCGTAGAACAGCGGCTCGCCGCCCTTCCACAGCGACTGGTGGCAGTGCATGCCAGAACCGTTGTCACCGAACAGCGGCTTGGGCATGAAGGTTGCCGACTTGCCGTTGCGCCAGGCGACATTCTTGATGATGTACTTGAACAGCAGTACCTGGTCGGCGGCGTGGGTCAGGGTGTTGAACTTGTAGTTGATCTCGGCCTGGCCACCGGTGCCGACCTCGTGGTGGGCCCGCTCCAGTTCCAGGCCGGCATTGATCAGCTCGGTGCTCATCTCATCGCGCAGGTCGGCGTAGTGGTCGTAGGGCGAGACCGGGAAGTAGCCGCCCTTGACCCGGGTCTTGTAGCCCAGGTTGCCGCCGTCCTCGGCGCGGCCGGTGTTCCAGGAACCCTCGGCAGAATCGACCGAGTAGAACGCGCCGTTCATGGTGGATTCGTAGCGGACGTCGTCGAAGACGTAGAACTCGGCTTCGGGCCCGAAGTAGGCGGTGTCGGCGATGCCGGTCGAGGCCAGGTACTCCTCGGCCTTGCTCGCCACCTGGCGCGGGTCCCGGCCATAGGGCTCGCCGGTGCGCGGCTCGACAATGGAGTGGTTGATGTTGAGCGTCTTGGCCTTGCGGAACGGGTCGAGGTAAGCCGTCGCGGGATCTGGAATCAGCTTCAGGTCCGACTTGTGAATGGCCGCGAAACCGCGAATGGATGACCCGTCGAACATCTGGCCCTCGGTGAAGGACTCCTCGTTGAAGTTCGATGCCGGCACGTTGAAGTGCTGCTGGACCCCTGGCAGGTCGGTGAACCGGATGTCGACGAACTCGACACCCTCGTTCCGGATGAAACTCAAGACTTCGTCGGAGCTACTGAACATCGGCGATCCTTCTTGTCTACCTCGGTCGGTGGGTGGGAGTCACCTGTGGTGGGTGGGTACAGCCTTGGTGGGTATTGCCTTGGCGGGTACTGCCTTGGCGGGTGCGGCAGCGGGTAGGTGCCGCATCGGAGGAGCTGCGGCAGACGGACGCATGAGGTGATGGCCAAATTACGGAGCAGCGGTTGCTCAGCGGTGTCTGAAACATTTCCGGCACGTTACGGGCGCCGATGACCGTAGCCGTGACGGGTTGTCGCGCCGGGCGATCCGGACTCAGTGGACGATCACCGCAGTCGAGGTCAGCCGGTCGTGCAGCCCGCGCAGATCAGCATCGCCCACCAGCGCAGGAAGCAGCAAGGCGAGCAGCGCGGTCCGGGCCAGCGCCCGGCCCGGACCGATCGCAACCGGTGCGTCCACCCGGATCACCCGCAGGCCGGTCAGGTACATGCCAAACGATCGGCCGAGTAGTAGTAGCCCGATCAGATAGTCCAGCGCCCACGGGATCAAACTCCACTGACCGGGCAGGTGCGCGGCGATGCCATGCTCACCGCCGCGATGCACGAACAGGCCGGCAACCAGCACCGCGGCCAGCAGGTCGATCAGGTAAGCCAGCGCTCGCCGGCCGAACGGGGCCAGCGAGCCGGGTCCGGCCTCGGGCAGCCCGAGCCGCTGGCCACGGTAGGGCCGGGTACTGCCGGGGCTGGCCTTGCCCGGACCGGGCTTGGCGTTGTTCGGACGGGGCTTGGCCATGCTCAGCCGCGACGTCGGGCAGCCCGCTGCACGCTGCGCATCTTGACCCCGGACGGCATCGGGCCCTGCGGGATCGGGGTGCGCTGGGCATTCAGCGCGGCCAGCCGGCGATCCAGGGCGACCACCTGCTCCTTGGACAGGTTGCGGGGCAGCTTCGTCAGGTGGGTATTGAGCTTGCCGAGCGGGATCTCGCCCTCGCCCCGGCCGACCACCACGTCATAGATCGGGGCGTCGCCGGCCAACCGGGCGACCCGCTTCTTCTCCTGCGCGAGCAGCGGCTTGACCCGGTGCGGTGCGCCCTCGCCGATCAGCACCACGCCGGGACGGCCGAGCAGCCGGTGCACCGCGTCGAGTTGGGTGGTGCCGGCGACCGCGTCGGTCTTGTGCCAGTCACCACGCAGCTGACCCAGCACGTAGGCCGCCGCGCCGGGCTGGCCCTCGGCCTGGGTATAGGCCGAGGACTGCGCGCGGCGGGAGAAGACGAACATCGCGGCAACCAGGCCGAACACGATCGCCGGCACGATGGCCAACCAGGGCCCGCCGATGCTAAAGAAGACGGCGAGGTAGACGATTGTGGCAGTGAGGACGAACGCGAGAACCAGGTACGGAACCAGGCGAGGATCGTTGCGGCGGGTCATGGTGAAGGCCTGCCGCATCTGAGAAAACGTTTCGCGCCTGCGTTGGCGCTTGCCAGCCCGAAGCGCTTTCTTCTCCGCCCTGGTTGGCTTCGCAGCCTTGGACTTGCCTGCCTTCTTCGACCCCGGTGATTGCGCCATGACAACAGAATATGCGTCTCATTTGAAGATGTTTCACTCACGTCAAGGATTTCCCGCTACAGTTACTTCAGTGTTAGCTCATCGGCCTGATGGGAATCAGTGCGACCAGTGATCAAACGACGGCCAGACCGCCTCGCGGCAGCTCTCATGCTGACCGCGTTGCTGGCATCTCTGTCTCTTCTGACCCACCCGTCCGGCAAGGTTTTCGCGTCCGCGACACCGCCGGTACCAGACTTGGCGGCCTCCCTCAGATATGGCTGCGCAACCGGTTCCGACGCCAGCTTCGTCGAGGTGTCACTCACCCGGCGCGACGCCGGCCAGGACGCAATGACCGTCCAGGTCGGGCTGACCGGATCGCGCAATGGGCACGGTGCGAGTCATTACCCGGACGGCGGTCCAGACCTGGTCACGCTCACCACGCAGCACGCCATGATCCGGCTGGCTGGTTCGCCGGTCGCCAATGATCAGGTCTTCGTCCGCCGACCCGGCCAGGACGGGAGGCTGACCCTGCCGGTGCCGGCCCGCTGCGAGCAGGTTGCCAAGACCGACTTCGGGTTGCAGGAACCTGATGTCAACATCGCCAAGGCCGGTTGTAACGACGGCCAGGCAAGCATCAAGATCCAGCTGATCAACTACAACACCATCGACGGCCTGCAGCAGTTCGGCCTCAGCTCGCTGGACTACACCGTGCTGCTGGTCAACTCCGATGGCTGGACGCTGGCAGGCGCGCCGAGTTCGGGCCAGCTGGTCAGCTTCAGCGGGCCGGACCGCCAGACCACCACGTTGTCGCAGACGGCCACCACGCCGGCCAACTACCAGATCAGGGTGATCGGGCCGGACGGGCAGACCACCTTCGTCGGCAACAAGACGCTGAGCTGCGAGTCGGTTGGCGGTGGGCCCAGCCCGACCACGACGATCACGCTGTCGCCTCCGGTGCACCCGCCCAGCTCCACCCCGGCGAGCTCGCCCAGCCAGTCACCGACCCCGTCGCACACGCGTACCGGCCAGTCGTCCTCGGCAGCGCCGTCCAAGTCACCGGTCGCGCACAGCTCCTCGGCCCGTCCGAGCCAGCCGTCGAGCTCGTTCGTGAACTCCGGTCCGGGCGATCAGCCGGTGCTCGGTGCGGCCGCGGCCACCAGCCAAGCCGTCGCGGTCCGTCCATCGACGACTCCGACCACGCAGGTTCCGTTAGTGAGCGCCTCGCCGAGCAAGGTGATCGTGGCCGAACCGCCGTTGGTGAAAGCATTGCGGATGGGCAGCCCGTTATCGATGAGCGCGCTGCTGATCGTGCTGGTCTTCGCCGCCTCGATGGCTGGCCTGGTCGGTAGCACCATCCGCAGCGCTCGCCGCCGCTGAGCTGAATGACTGGCCGGTAGGCCTTCAACCTGCCGGCCGACCTCTAATGTGCCGGCCGGTAGTAAGCCTCAGCTGGTAGCTGCGCTGCTCAGCTTCGGGCGTCCAACGCCTGCTGGTATAGCCGGCCGGCGCGGTAGGACGAGCGCACCAACGGCCCGCTCAGCACGCCAGCGAAGCCGATGTCCTCGGCCTCCTCGCGCAACTCGACGAATTCCGCCGGCTTGACCCACCGGTCGATCGGGTGGTGCAGCTTGGACGGTCGCAGGTACTGGGTGATGGTGATCAGCTCGCAGCCGGCATCATGCAGGTCCTGCAGGGCTTGGGAGACCTCGGCGCGCTGCTCGCCCATCCCGAGGATCAGGTTCGACTTGGTGACCAGGCCGACCGCGCGAGCCTGGCTGATCACCTCCAGCGAGCGCTGGTAGCTGAACGCCGGCCGGATCCGCTTGAACACCCGGGGGACGGTCTCGACGTTGTGTGCCAGCACCTCGGGTCGGGAGCCGAACACCTCGGCCAGTTGCTCGGGCACCGCGTTGAAGTCCGGAATCAGCAGTTCGACGCCGACCTGCTGCTGCAGGCCGTGGATCTGGCGGACCGTCTCGGCGTAGAGCCAGGCACCGCCATCGGCCAGGTCATCACGGGCGACGCCGGTCACCGTCGCGTAGCGCAGCCCCATCTTCTGCACGCTCTCAGCGACCCGGCGCGGCTCGTCCCGATCGAGTTCGGCGGGCTTGCCGGTGGCGATCTGGCAGAAGTCGCAGCGACGGGTGCATTGCTCGCCACCGATCAGGAAGGTTGCCTCGCGGTCCTCCCAGCACTCATAGATGTTCGGGCAGCCCGCCTCCTGGCACACGGTGTGCAGCCCCTCGGCCTTCACCAGCTGGCGCAGCTCGGTGTACTGCGGGCCCATCACGGCCCGGGTCTTGATCCACTCCGGCTTGCGCTCGATCGGTGTTTCGGCGTTGCGGGCTTCGATCCGCAGCAGCTTGCGGCCGCCGGCCGGGCTGGTGGTCTCGGTCATGCGCTGAGGTGCTCCATCTCGCGGTGGGGAACGGTGCTCGGGTTGGCTGGCTGGTGATCGGCCAGGTCGGTGCCGGTGGTCAGCTCGATCAGATGTGCCTCGACTACCGGCAGCGCGTCGGCGACGGTGACCTCGCGGCCGAGTTCGCCGCTGAGCGAGCTCACTCCGGCATCTGCGATGCCACACGGCACGATCCGGTCGAACCAGCTCAGGTCGGGGTTGCAGTTCAGCGCGAAGCCATGCAGCGTGACCCCCTGCGCGACCCGGATGCCGATCGCGGCCACCTTGCGCTCCGGGCCACGATCATCAGCCGGCAGCCAGACCCCGCTACGGCCCTCGACCTGCCGGGCGGCCAGTCCCAGCTCGGCGCAGGCCGCGATCAGGATCTGCTCGAGGCGGCGGACGTAGGCGACCACGTCGATCGGATTGGGCAATCTGAGAATCGGATAGCCGACCAGCTGGCCGGGGCCATGCCAGGTGATCTTGCCGCCCCGATCGACGTCGACCACCGGTGTCTGATCGATTGGACGTTCCCACGGCTCGGTTCGGCGGCCGGCGGTGTAGACCGGCGGATGCTCCAGCAACAGGGCGGTATCGGCGATCTCGTCGGCCACCCGCTGCCCATGCAGTTGGCGCTGCCACTGCCAGGCCTGCTGGTAGTCCACCAGGCCGGCTCGGATCATCCTCAGCTCGCTCACCCGTCCACAATATCCGCGCTACGCGCTGCTCGCCGCCGACCTTGGTGTGGCCTGTGACCCGGCTGCATGTCAGTTGTCACTGAGATGTCAGACGGCGGTGGCAGAGTGTTCGCTGGACCGGGTAAAGGATAGCCCTTAACATGCACTAACCTGACAAACAAACCCAGCCGTACCTGGCCGCCTAAACAGACGCGCAACATGGGAGTGACGATGACCGATACCGACACCCGGATACAACAGGGAGCGCCGGATTCCGGCAAACGCGTGCGTCGCGGGTTCCCAGTATTTGCAATCCTGGCGCTTGCCATCGTGGCCTTCCTGGTCGGTGGCATTGGTGGCGGGTACCAGAGCAAGCTGACCGAGGTTCAGAAGAACGAGAATTCCGACTATCTGCCGGGCTCGGCGGAGTCGACGAAGGTAATCAAGGAATCCGCACCCTTTCTCAAGATCGAAACGGTGCCCGGCTTCATCGTCTACCAGCGATCATCGGGCCTGACCGAGGCAGATATCGCCGTGGTTGACAAGGCATTCGCGAGCATCAAGGCGCTGCCTGGTGTCGATAAGGGTCAGATGACCGCGCCGGAGATCTCAGCGGATAAGACCGCCGCATCGATCTTTACGCCACTTATCACAAAACAGAACGGCAAGGCGCTCGACGGCACCCAGCTAACCGACAATGAGAAAGCCGTAATCAAGGCGGGTGAGGCTGCGATGCCGGCCGGCCTGACCTCGTTGCCAGCCGGTGCCGGCGGCTTGATCGTCGCGTTTGTCGATGCATTCTCCGGCCTCGACGGAGCGCTGCTGGGTGCGGCGTTCCTGGTCGTCGTGGTGATCCTGCTCGTGGTCTACCGCTCGCCGGTGCTCTGGTTCTTCCCGATCCTGTCGGCGGTGTTCGCGCTCGGATTCTCATCGCTAGTCATCTACGAGCTTGCCAAGCACGACGTGCTGACCCTGACCGGCCAGAGCCAGGGGATTCTCTCGGTACTGGTACTCGGTGCCGGTACTGATTATGCATTGTTACTGATCTCTCGATATCGAGAGGAACTGCATCGTTTCGACCGAAGCAGCGATGCGATGATCACCGCCTGGAAGGCGGTCATTCCGGCAATCTTCGCCTCTGCTGTCACCGTCATCCTCGGCCTGCTGTGCCTGAGCTTTTCGCAGTTGAACTCGAACAAGAGCCTGGGTCCGGTTGCCGCGATCGGAATTGCCTGCACGTTCTTCATGATGACGACATTCCTTCCGGTGGCGCTGGTGTTGCTGCCCAGGATTGCGTTCTGGCCATTCATTCAAATCGGTTCGTACTTCATTCCGCGACTGCGTCGATTGCGGCCGGCTAACGCGCGCGGCATTTTCTGGACGATTCGTGGCACCTGGGTGTTCTGGCCGCGCATTCCCAAGCACGATGACGAGACCGACCTGGCGACCCACGGCATGTGGGGACGGATCGCCGGTACGGTCGGCAAGCGTTACCGCTTCGCCTGGGTCGGCGCGCTGGTTGTCCTGTTCGTCTGCCTGATCGGGCTCAGCTCGCTCAAGACCAACGGCATCACCACTGCGCAGGGCTTCACGAACACCCCTGACGCGGTCAAGGGCCAGCAGATCTATGACGCGAAGTTCGACAAGGGTGCCGGCGCGCCGGCTCAGATCGTCGCTGCTGCCGACAAGGCACCGGACGTGATCGCAGCTGCCGCCAAGGTGCAGGGCATCTCGACCAAGCCGGGTTCGGTGTGCGTGCAGGTCGACTACGCCAAGCTCGCCGCTGCCGGACCGGCCTCTGGCGCTCAGAGTGGCTGCCCATCAACTGACCTGCAGGTAGCGCCGGTCGACGGGCGCATTCTGATCAATGCGGTGCTGGCCGATTCCTACGATTCGAAGGCGGCCTACCAGACCATCGAGCGGTTGCGGACCGCCGTGCACGCGGTGCCCGGAGCCAACGCCAAGGTCGGCGGCCAGTCCGCGGCCACCCTGGACGTGCAGAAGTCCTCGGTGCACGACCGCAACCTGATCATCCCGATCGTGCTGGTGGTGATCTTCCTGGTGCTGGCGCTGCTGCTGCGGGCATTGGTGGCGCCGCTGCTGCTCATCCTCACGGTGGTGCTGTCCTTCGCGGCAGCGCTGGGTGTCTCGGGCTTCGCCTTCACCCACCTGTTCCACTTCGCGGGTGCCGATCAGTCCTTCCCGCTCTACGCCTTCGTTTTCCTGGTGGCGTTGGGTATCGACTACAACATCTTCCTGATGACCAGGGTCAGGGAAGAGACATTGGGATTCGGGACAAGACAGGGAATCCTGCGCGGGCTGTCGGTCACCGGTGGGGTGATCACCTCGGCCGGTGTCGTGCTTGCCGCGACCTTCGCGGTGCTCGCGATCCTGCCGCTGGTGTTCCTAGCCGAGATCGGTTTCGCGGTGGCGTTCGGCGTGCTGCTGGACACCATCGTGGTGCGCAGCATCCTGGTTCCGGCACTGTCCACCGACCTGGGCAAGCGAATCTGGTGGCCGTCCAAGCTGGCGCACGCGAAGGACTGACCGTCCTCAGTTGTGGATAACTCAACGCACTGAGTAGCAGGCTCGACCTACGGTAGCCGGGTGACTTTTTCAGTCCCCGGCTACCGGGTCGAGCACCTGCTCGGTTACGGCAGCCAATCCCAGGTGTGGGCAGCTCGGGCATTGGACACCGGCGAGCGGGTGGCGATCAAGCGGATCGCGGTCGACTCGCCTGCCGCCGCCCGTGCCACCCGGGCTGAAGCCGCGCTGCTGGCCGCGTTGAACCATCCCAGCTTGATCGGGCTGCGCGGCTACCTGGCACTGGGTGCCGAGGTGGCGCTGGTGATGGAACTGGCCGAAGCCGGTTCGCTAGCCGACCTGCTACGCAGGAGGGGCCGGCTCAGCCCGGCCGAGGTGGTCGCGACGATCAGCCCGATCGCCGCGGCGCTGGCGCACGCGCACGACGAGGGCGTACTGCACGCCGACGTGAGCGCCGCCAACGTGCTGTTCACCGCGGCGGGCCAGCCGAAGCTTGCCGATCTCGGCATCGCCCGGCTGCTGGCTGGGCCGGCGGCCGGCCTCGGCACCCCGGCCTACCTTGACCCGGTGCTGGCAGCCGGCGGAGCCGCCGGGCCGGCCAGCGATGTCTTCGCCCTCGCTGCGGTGGCCTTGCACGCGCTGACCGGAGCAGGTCCGTGGCAGCGGCCGGGCGAGCCGTCCGGGACCGCCGAGCAGGTACTGGCAACGGCAGCAACCGGGCAGATCCTCGACCTCGCTGGCCGGCTCGCCGAAGCGAGTCCTGAGCTGGCTGAGGTGCTTGCCCGAGCGCTGAACATCGAACCGCACCGGCGGGGGACGGCCGCCGAGCTGGCGCTGGACCTGCGGGCAGCGGTCCGGCCGGTACCAGTGGTGCTGGCCGGTGGGCGGATCCAGTCGAGCGTCGGGCGGCACTCGGTGGAGCTGCGTGAACGCGATCGTGCCGCCCAGCGCGGCAGCTCGGACGGTGGCGCCGAGGGTGCCCAGGGGTTCCCGCCGGCCGACCTCACCCATGTGGCCCGGCCCAGAGTGCGGGCAAGCGTCGAGCCGGAACCGGTGGCGCGGCGTCGGTGGCCATCGCGAACTGACCGGCGGCTGGTGCGAGGCGGCCGGTGGCTCAGCCCGGCCGCGGCTGGCGCTGGCGTCCTGCTCGCGATCAGCGGACTCGCGGTTGCCGGCGGGGTGGTCCGGCTGGCTCAGCACCGCGATGGCCGGGCAATTGAGCCAGCG
>JBDSAN010000409.1:0-12667 GCA_039922115.1 Jatrophihabitantaceae bacterium | reverse complement strand
GGCGCCACGGACCGATCTGGTCCGTGGCGCCCTGCTGTCTGCGGGTTGTGCTGACTGGTTGGCCAGGCGGCGGTGCGGTGCGGGTCTCTGCAATGCGGGTCTCTGCGGTGCGGAGTTCGCCGCAGTCAGTGGTGCGATCAACCGGTGGTCAGATAGCCGCGATGCCCTGTGACGAGTGGGCAGTTCGGGTCACGGATGGGCAGTTGGACCGCCCACTGGTCGCACAAACTGCCCACTCGGCACATGGGCGGGACAGCAACTGCCCACTCGTGGGGACGGTCGTGCCCGAACTGCCCACTCGTGGGGATGGTCGTGCCCGAACTGCCCACTCGGCACATGGGCGGGACAGCAACTGCCCACTCGTCGGGCGGCACGGCACGGGACGGGCGCGGATTGCCCATTCGTGGGGCGAGGCGGCGGGTGTCCGCCAGCCAGCGTCAGACGGTCAGCCAGCGTCTAACGGTCAGACGGAGTCAGCCGGTCAGACGGCTTCGGCCACCGGCCGCGCTACCGGTGCCGCTTCACGGACCGGACGGACCAGCAGGAACACCAACACCCCGCCCACCAGGCCACCGGTCCCGGCAACGAGGAAAACCAGGTCCAGGCCGGAGGCGGCGGCCGCGTGCAGGGTGTCGTTCAAGTGGCCCCGGCCGGCACCAGCGCGGGCTAGCAAGCCTTGCGCCTGCCCGCTGGCCAGGCCGTGCGCGACCCCGTTCGAGTTGGCGGTGCCGGAATCGGCAATCACCTGAGCGGACTTGGTCGCGAAGATCGTCCCGAGCACCGCGATCCCGATCGCGAAGCCGAGCTGCCGGACGGTGTTCACCGCGCCGCCGGCCATCCCGCCGCGATGCACCGGCACGGCCGCCATCCCGGACGAGTTGAGCGTTGGGGTGGCCAGGCCGACGCCCAGGCCGGTGATAGCGAAGCCGAGGATCAGCGCCGGCCAACTCGAATTGCGATCGATCATCGCGGCGTTGATCAGCGCACCCAGGCCGATCAGGATCATGCCGGTGCCGATGATCGGTCCTGGCGCGCGGGCATGCAGGTGACGCCCGATCACCGCGGATACCGCGAAGGCAGCTACCGATAACGGCAGCCCGGTCAGGCCGGCCTGGATCGGGCCGAGCCCGATTACTGACTGCAGCCAGATCGCGGTGTAGGTGAACGAGGCGAACGCGGCGAAGTTGACCAGCAACGATGCGATGAGGATGCCGACGAAGGCCGGTCGGCGCAGCAAGCCGAGGTCGAGCATGGAGTAGCTGCTGCGGGATTCCACCACGAAGAACGCTATGAAGGCAGCCACGCTCAGCAGCACCAGGCTGTAGGTGCTCAGCGTCGTCCAGCCTTCGTCGTTGGCCCGGATCAGCGCGTAGGTGAGGGTGCCGGTGGCGACCGTGAACAGCGCCATGCCGGGCAGGTCGACCCGCTGGTCGCGATCGGGCCGGTCGCCACTGAAGGCTCGCAGGGTCAGCACGATCGCCAGCACGCTCACCGGCAGGTTGACGAAGAAGATCCAGCGCCAGGACAGGGCCTGGGTCAGTACGCCGCCGATGATCGGCCCGACCGCCGCCGACGCTCCGACCACCGCGCCCCACATGCCGTAGGCAGTACCTCGATCACGCCCCTGATACGAGCTGTTCAACAGGGCATTGTTGGCCGCGAAGATGCCCGCCGCACCGATACCCTGAACCACCCGGGCCGCGATCAGCACGCCGGAGTTCGGCGCAAACCCGCAGATCAACGATGCCAGCGCGAATACCACCAGGCCAGCCAGGTAGGCCCGGCGGTGCCCGAGCAGGTCAGCGACCGATCCGATACCGAGCATCAGCGCGGCCAGCGCGAGGGCGTAGCCGTCCACCACCCATTGCAGGGATGCGAATGAGGTGTGCAGGTTACGAGCCATGCTCGGCAACGCGACGTTGACGATGGTGACGTCGATGAGCAGCATGAACGTGCCCAGGCATACCGCGGCCAGTGGCAACCACTTACGCATCAGGCTGTCATCCTCTTGGCTCAATTTCGGTTGGTCCGGTCAGTCTGCACCTCGGCCCCGACAACCTGCCACCGGCGACCGGGCAGCCAGCTTGGACAGCGCCGCACGGCAGCAGGTCGCGGCCCCGTTCGAAGCCCACCGCACGGTGCGGTGGTTACCCACCGGTACCGCGAAGCTGTCAGCCAGCTTGGAGAATCACCATATTAAATAATATGAAACCGGACAGCGCAGGTACGCTGGGTAGTCGATCGGTGACTACATTGCCGCTTGTGTGAATATCGTGAGCGCTACTAAAGTTGGTCTCGCACGGGGGTGCATATGGGGGAATCGCAGTAAGAGATCGAAGCCCCGCAGGACTAGGTATGGGGGTACCTGGTTCGGCGGGGCTTCTCTTTGTCTGCAGGTAGCCGCTGGCGAATAGTGGCCCGCACCGCGTCAACAGGGCACGACCAGCACCTTACGATACGTCCGATCCGGACTACCCTGACGGCTATGACCGCGATTCGCCATGAGGAGTCAACAGAGACCCTCGACGAGCAGCTGTGCCTGGCGCTGTACCTCGCCTCGCGCGCGATGACTGCCACCTACCGGCCCGCCCTTGAGAAGCTGGGCCTGACCTATCCGCAGTACCTGGTGCTGCGATTCCTCTGGGAGGAGGGCACCGCGACGGTCGGTGAGATCGGGCTGCGGCTGCACCTGGAGTCCAACACGCTCTCGCCGCTGATCAAGCGGCTGGAGAACCTGCAGCTGGTCGTCCGCCGCCGTCACCCGCACGACGAGCGGGCGGTGGACGTCGCGCTCACCCGGCAGGGCAAGGCGATGCAGCGGCGAGCGGCCAGCGTGCCCGACCAGGTCTGTGAGGCCACCGCGCTGGACGCGGCCGGACGGGCCCGCCTGGTCCGCCGGCTGCGCAAGCTGACCGGTGATCTGGAAGCTCGGCAGGTCGCGAGCGGCTGACCAGCTCAGTTCGCGGCAATCGCCTGGGTCGCGAGCGCCTTCAAGGTCGGGTCAGTGGTGCTGGACGCCCCGCTGACGTAGGCCGCCTCGGCCACCCACACCCGGCCGCCGGACTGCCGGGACGCGAACGCGGCCGCCGGCAGCTTGCTCGGCCCGCCGGCGTAGCCGACCCCTTCGCGCAGCAGGTCGCTGATGTTGCCGGTGCCGTCGGAGTTGACCAGCACCAGGTAGCGCTGGGCCTGCGCAGAGGTGTCGAAGGTGACCACGTTGGCGGCCACCACCACGGTGCGGCCGCCCTGATTGGTGGTGGCGAGCACCCGGTGTACCGATGAGCACGGGGTCTTGGCGAAGAAGGCCTGCACCCGCCCGTAGGAATGGGCTCGGCAGTCGGTCTGGTCATCACCGGCCTCGCGGACCCAGCCAGCCGGTAACACGTCGGTCGGCTGGCTCGATGGCCGGTTGCTCGCAGTGCCCTGCGGGGACTGCGCGGTGCTCGCCTTCGGCTTGGGCGAGGACGAGTGCCCGCCGAACATCAGCAACCCGGCCAGCACCAGCAGGCTGACCGCCAACCAGCCGCCGAGCAGCAGCGCGACCAGTCGCAGCCGGCTTTTCGGCTCGCGCTCGTCCGGATAGTCCCAGTCGTCATCCGGTTCGGTCAGCCAGCTCACCGGCCTACCGTAACCACATCACCCCGTTGGATGCCGGTTAGCTCAGCCAATGGCAGGCTGAGCGCATGAGTGAGTACGACGTGATCGTGGTCGGCCTGGGCGCGATGGGCTCGGCTGCGGCCTACCAGCTGGCCAGGCGCGGGCAGCGAGTACTTGGCATCGAGCAGTTCACCCCGGCCCACAGCTTCGGCTCCTCGCACGGCGGCAGCCGGATCGTCCGCAAGGCCTACTTCGAGAAGCCGGACTACGTGCCGCTGCTGGTCCGGTCCTACCAGCTCTGGGACGAGCTGTCGGCAAGCTACGGCGAGCAGCTGTTCAACCGCTGCGGGGCGTTGATGATCGGCCGGCCGGACAGCCCCGTGGTGGCCGGTGCGCTGGCCTCGGCGCAGCGCTGGAACCTGCCCTACGAGCTGCTCGACGCCGCGGCGATGCGAGCCAGGTTCGGCCAGTTCGCGGTGCCGTCGGATCAGGTCGCGGTCTTCGAGGCCGACGCCGGCTTCGTGCTGCCGGAGGCCGCGGTGCTGGCCAGCCTTGAGCTGGCTGCCGATGCCGGCGCCGAACTCTGGTACGACACGGTGGTCGAGTCGATCGAGTTGGTGCCCGGCGGTGTCGAGCTCGTCGCCAGCGGCGAGCGGCTGACCGCGCCCCGGGTGGTGATCGCGACCGGTGCCTGGGCGGATCGGCTGGCCAACCTGGATCGGTTCCCGCTCGGCGTGCAGCGCCAGAGCGTGCACTGGTTCGAGCCGGATCGGCTGACCGACTTCGGCTCCGACCGGTTCCCGGTCTTCATCTGGGACGTCCCGGTCGGGGCTGGCGAGCCGGTCGCCGAACTGTACGGATTCCCTTGCATGGATGGGGAATTCTCGGTCAAGGCGGCGCTCTACCACGATGGTTCGGCGGCCACCGCTAACCCGGACACCCTCGATCGGACGATCCACGCCGCCGACCACGCACGGGTCAGCGCGCTGCTGTCGGCGACCTTGCCGGACCTCGGCGGCCGGCCACCGGTGCGCTCGGAGGTGTGCATGTATCCGTGCACTCCGGACGACGACTTCATGCTGGGCCTGCACCCAGGCTCGTCCGGCCGGGTAGTGCTGGCGGTCGGCCTGTCCGGGCACGGCTTCAAGTTCATGCCGGTGGTCGGCGAGATCGTCGCCGACCTGGTCGTGGACGGCAGCACCGGCTATGAGATCGGCTTCCTGTCACCGGCGCGGCCGATGCCCACGACCTGCTGAGCCCGGTGGCCGATCAGGCGCGATCGGCGGCCGGGAACGCGATCTCACGCACCAGTACCCGGACCACCAGCGCCATCGGCACCGCGAACAGCGCCCCCGGAATGCCGAGGATCGCGCCGCCCAGGATGACCGAGGGCACCGTGATCACGCCGGGCAGCTCGACCGAGAACTTCATTACCCGGGGCTGGATCAGGTAGTCCTCGGCCATCCGGTAGCCGATGTAGAAGATCAGGGTGGCGATCGCGGTGGGCAGGCTCACGGTCAGCGACACCAGCGTGACGATCGCGCCGCCGACTGTCGATCCGATCACCGGCACCAGCGACAGCACGGTCACCAGCGCGCCGAGCATCACCGCGTACGGGATTGCCCAGGCCAGTGCCCAGACCGAGGTGCCGACCCCGCACAGCACCGCGATCATCAAGGTGGACAGCATCACCCGACCAACCTGGGAGATCAGCTCGTCCAGGATCCGGCCGGTCCGGCCCCGCCGGCTTGACGGCACCGCGCGCAGGGCCAGCTCGCGCAGGTGCGGCATCTCGATCGCGAAGTACAGCGACAGGAAGGCGACCACCACGATGTCGGTCAGCGCGTTGAACAGCAGCGCGCCACCGGTCAGCACGTAGTCCAGCAGCTTGGTCAGGCTCAGGCTGCTGGTGCCCGAGGACTGGGTGAGGCTGTGCAGCCGGTCGCCGAGCGAGCCGAGGTGGCCCTCGGCATTGGTGATCAGCTGCGGGCCTTCCTTGATCAGCTGCGGCAGCTGGGTGCTGGCGGCGTCCACCGCCAGCACGATCGGCGCGCTCAGCAGCGCTACCGTGAGCAGCCAGGTCAGCAGCGCCGCGAGCGTGCGATGGATGCCCCGCCGCTGAAGAAAGCCGATCAGCGGGTCGAGGGTCAGCCCGATCAGCATCGAGAAGGCCAGCAGGTACAGGATCGTTTTGAGCTGCTCGAAGACCCGAAAGCCCAGGTAAGCCACCCCGGCTCCGACCGCGAACCAGGCCGCGAAGGAGATCACCGAGCGCGGCCGGCGAACCGTTACTACCTCATCGACCGGGTTAGCACCGATCGGCACGGCTCCCTTGGCGTCCATCGGTCAGCCCCCCGCTCGTGATCGGTGTGCGCCTCAGGCTAGTGGACCAGCGTGCTCCGGTTGTCCGGCTGGCTGATCGGACCTACAGGAATTCCAGGCTGACCGTTTCGGTAACCGGGTGCGACTGGCAGGCCAGCACCAGCCCGGCGGCGAGCTCATCCGGCTCCAGGGCGTAGTTGCGGCTCATCCGCACCTCGCCGCCGGTCAGCCGGGCTCGGCAGGTGCCGCACACGCCGCCCTTGCAGGCATAGGGCGCGTCCGGCCGGCTGGCCAGCACCGCATCCAGGATGCTGGCGCCGGAGTAGCCGACCGCAACCGTCGAGGTGCGTCCGGACAGGGTGACCGTCACCTCGCTGCGCTCGGCCGGATCGTGGCCGGAATCCGGCTCCAAGTCTGGCGGTGCCTCGCCGGCGAAGAACAGCTCGGTGTGAATCCGGCTCTCGGCCACCCCGCCCGCGCTCAGCGCGTCCCGGGCCGCGGTGACCATGCCGAACGGCCCGCACAGGAACCACTCGTCGATCGAGGCGGCCTGCGTTGCTGGATCAGCCAGCAGGGTGGCGATCTTGGCCGCGTCGATCCGTCCGGTCAGCAGCTCCGACAGCTGAGGCTCGCCGGACAGCACGTGCAGCAGGGTCAGCCGGTCCGGGTAGCGATTCTTCAGATCTGCCAGCTCTTCCAGGAACATCACCTCGGCCGAGGTGCGGTTGCCATAGATGAGGCTGACCTGGCTGGCCGGTTCGGTGGCCAGCACCGTGGCGATGACCGACAGCATCGGCGTGATGCCCGACCCGGCGGCCAGGCAGCCGAGCTGGCGACCGTCCCGGTCCGTGCCCGTCGCGGTGCCGAACCGGCCGGCCGGGGTCATCACCTCAACCAGGTCGCCCACCAGCAGGCCCGCGGGATCGGCGGGGGCATCCAGGCTGCCGGTCAGCCAGCCGGAGAACAGCCCGGACGGGATCCGCTTCACCCCGATCCGGAGCTCGCCACGCTCGGCCAGCTCGGCCGGCGTGGAGCAGATCGAGTAGGTCCGGCGATCCTCCTCGGCCCCGGCCAACCGGCGCAGCGTCAGGTGCTGGCCGGGCTGAAAGGCATAGCTCGCGCGCAGCTCGTCCGGCACGCTGAACTGCACCGAGCAGGCCTGCGCGGTCAGTTGCCGCACCTGGCTCACCGCGAGTTTGTGGAAGCTGCTCATAGCGCTTTGAACTCATCGAACGGTTCGGCACAGGACCGGCAGCGGCGCAGCGCCTTGCAGGGGGTGGAACCGAACTGGCTGATCAATTCAGTATTGGAGGAGCCGCAGCGCGGGCAGCTCGGTGCGCTGACCGGTGGCCGGCCGAGTTGTACCAGTACCGGCTGCTCGCGGGTCGGCGCGGGCGGGGCGATGCCGTACTCGGTGAGCTTGCGCCGGCCCTCGGCGGTGATCCAGTCGGTAGTCCAGGCCGGTGCCAGCTCCAGCAGGACGCGGGCGCTCGGGTCGATCGCGCTGGCCACCGCCAGCACATCGGCCCGGATCGCCTCGGTGGCCGGGCAGCCGGAGTAGGTCGGGGTCAGCACGATCTCGGGTGCACCGTCCGGGGCCCGTCGAACCTCGCGCAGGATGCCCAGGTCGGCCAGCGTCAGCACCGGGATCTCCGGATCGGGCACCGCTGCCGCGGCATCGCGCAGCGCGGTGAGGGTGTGATCGATGACCGGCTGCAGGCTCACCACTGCGCCCCCTGGTGCGACCGGTGCAGGTGCTGCAGCTCAGCCAGCAGGAAGCCGAATCCCTGGGTGTGCAGCCCCCGCCGGCCGCCACCAGGCCGCCAGTTGTCCTCCGGCCTGGCCAGGGTGGCCTCGCCGAGCAGCCGGTCGACGGTGCTGAGCCAACCCGCCCGCAGGCTGGACGGCAGCGGTCCGGTGCCGGCCGCGGCAACCCGCTCGGCAAGCTCGTCGTCGACGAACAGTTCGTGAGTGAAAGGCCATACGACATCAACGGCGGTCTGGGCACGCTGGTGGCTCAGCTCGGTGCCGTCGCCCAGCCGGCACACCCAGGCAGCGGAATGCTCTACGTGATAGGTCACTTCTTTGATGGCCTTGCCGGCGATCGCGGCCAGCTCGGCATCGGCTGAGGACCGCAGCGCGGTGTAGAGCTGGTACTGGTAGACCGAGAACAGCAGTTGCCGCACCATCGTGGTGGCGAAGTCGCCGTTGTCGAGTTCAGCCATTTGGACGTTGGTGAACTGGCGTTCCTCGCGCAGGTAGGCCAGCTCGTCCTCGGATCGTCCGCTGGCGCTGCCGCCATAGGACAGCAACGTCCTGGCCTGGCCGAGCAGGTCGAGCGCGATGTTCATCAGCGCGATGTCCTCCTCGATCTCCGGCGACCGGGCCGACCACTCGGACAGTCGCTGGGACAGGATCAGCGCGTCATCGCCGAGCCGGATCGCGTACTCGGCGGTATCGGCATCGAGCAACTGCCCGGTCATAGGTGCTCCACCCCGTCCGGGATGCTGTAGAAGGTGGGGTGCCGGTACACCTTGTCACCGGCCGGTGCGAAGAATGCGTCCTTCTCATCGGGTGAACTGGCCACCACCGCGGTGGACGGCACCACCCAGATCGAGACGCCCTCGTTGCGCCGGGTGTACAGGTCGCGGGCGTTCTGCAGGGCCAGGGTTGCATCGGCGGCATGTAGCGAGCCGACGTGCACGTGATTGGTGCCGCGAGCGGGGCGGACGAACACCTCCCAGAGCGGGCTGGTCGGGGTCGCGGTCATGCCGCCTCGCTCGTGGTGGCCAAGGCGGCGCGGCCGGCTTGCTTGGCCGCATAGGCCGCGGCGGCCTCGCGTACCCAGGCGCCGTCGGCGTGCGCCTGCCGTCGGGTGTCCATTCGCAGCCGGTTGCACGGGCCATTGCCTTTGAGAACCTGTTGAAACTCGGTCCAGTCGATGGTTCCGTAATCGTAGTGACCGCGCTCGGCGTTCCAGCGCAGGTGCGCATCGGGCAGGCTCAGGCCAAGCACCTCAGCCTGCGGGACGCAGATGTCGACGAACCGCTGGCGCAACTCGTCGTTGGAGAATCGCTTGATGCCCCAGGCCGTCGACTGGGCCGAGTTCGGTGAGTCAGCGTCCGGCGGGCCGAACATCATCAGCGAGGGCCACCACCAGCGGTCGATCGCGTCCTGGGCCATCGCGTGCTGTGCCGGCGTCCCGTTGGACAGGGCCAGCAGCGACTCGAAGCCCTGCCGCTGGTGGAACGATTCTTCCTTGCAGATTCGGATCATTGCTCGCGCGTAGGGGCCGTAGGAGCACCGGGTCAGCGGCACCTGGTTGGTGATCGCGGCGCCGTCGACCAGCCAGCCGATGGCCGCCACATCGGCCCAGGTCGGCGTCGGGTAGTTGAAGATCGAGGAGTACTTCTGCTTGCCGGCATGCAGCAGATCGAGCATCTCTTCCCGGCTCATGCCCAGCGTCTCGGCGGCCGAATACAGGTACAGCCCGTGGCCGGCCTCGTCCTGCACCTTGGCGAGCAGGATCGCCTTTCGCCGCAGTGACGGCGCCCGGGTGATCCAGTTGCCCTCAGGCTGCATGCCGATGATCTCCGAGTGCGCGTGCTGGGCGATCTGGCGGATCAGCGTCTTGCGGTAGGCCTCCGGCATCCAGTCCCGCGGTTCGATCCGGTTGTCTGCCGCGATCAACTCGTCGAACTCGCGCTGGCTGTCGGCCTGCGACTGCGCACTGTCCTGGGCCGGATCGGCGGTTGTCGTCATGAGGATCTCCTATTACCGAATGATCGTTCGGTTAGTCTATGCTGGCGGCTGGATTGCCCGCAAGCGAAGGGATCTGGACCTATGACCGAGCTGGTGCGTTCATACCTGTGTGACGAGTGGTTCACCGCAACCGATGCCGGCCTGCCGGTGCTGGATGCCTCCACCTCGCAACCGGTGGCTCGCTGGTCGAGCAGCCCGCTGGACGTGGCTGCGATGTACTCCCACGCCCGCGCGGTCGGCGGTCCCGCGCTGCGCGCGCTCACCTTCACCCAGCGCGCGGCGATCCTCAAGCAGCTGGCCGGCTACCTCAACGCCCGCCGCGAGAGCGAGTACTACCCGCTGTCCTTCGCCACCGGCGCGACCCTGTTCGACTCCCGCTTCGATGTCGATGGCGGCATCGGGGTGCTGTTCGCCTACGCGTCCAGGGGGCGCCGGGAACTGCCCGATTCCACCGTCTACACCGACGGCCCGGTCGAGCCGTTGAGCAAGGACGGGACGTTCCTTGGCCAGCACATCTACACCCCGCGCCATGGCGTGGCGCTGTTCATCAACGCCTTCAACTTTCCGGTCTGGGGGATGCTGGAGAAGTTCGCGCCCGCCTTCCTGGCTGGCATCCCGGTGGTGGTCAAGCCGGCTGAGCAGACCGGCTACCTGACCGAGAAAGTCTTTGCCGACATGGTGGATTCTCAGCTGCTGCCGGCTGGTTCGATCTCGCTGGCGTGCGGTTCCAACGAAGGCCTGCTCGATCACCTGACCAGCCAGGACGTGGTTGCGTTCACCGGCTCGGCCGACACCGCTCGCGCGCTGCGCCAGCACCCGGTGGTGGTCGAGCAGGCCGTCCGGTTCAGTGCCGAGGCGGACTCGCTCAACTGCGCGATCCTCGGCCCGGACGCGGTTGCCGGCGAGCCCGAGTTCGACCTGTTCGTCCGCGAGCTCAGCCGCGAATTAACCGTCAAAGCCGGCCAGAAGTGCACCGCGATCCGGCGCGCGTTCGTGCCGGGCGGGCAGGTTGACGCGGTGCTCGAGGCGCTGGCGACCAAGCTCGCCAAGGTGGTGGTCGGTGATCCGCGCACCGAAGGCACCACCATGGGCGCGCTGGCCACGCTGGAGCAGCGGACCGAGTTCGAGGCCAACCTGGACAGGCTCAGCGTGGTCGCCGACATCGCCATCGGTGGTCCGGATTCCGACGCTGCGCGCGCGTTGCCGGCTGATGGCGCGTTCGTGGCGCCGACCGTGCTGCGGGCCCGCGACAGCCGGGCCGAGCCGATCCACAGCATCGAGGCGTTCGGTCCGCTGGCCACCGTGATCGGCTATGAGTCGGCCGACGAGGTGGTGGAACTTGCCGCCCTCGGCTCCGGTTCCCTGGTCGGATCGGTGTATTCCTACGATCCTTCCTTCGTCCGGGACGTGGTGCTTGGTGCGGCCGCGCACCATGGCCGGATGATCGTGATCGACCGCGATGATGCGAAATCCTCGACTGGGCATGGCTCGCCGTTACCGATGCTGGTGCACGGGGGGCCTGGCCGGGCCGGTGGCAGCGAGGAACTCGGCGGCATTCGCGGCGTCCTGCATTTCATGCAGCGCACCGCGGTGCAAGGCTCGCCGCGGGCGCTGTCAGCGATCACCGGACGGTGGGTGGCTGGCGCTCCGACCGTCACCTCTGAGGTCCACCCGTTCCGTCGGCACCTGGAGGAACTGGCGATTGGTGAGGTGCTGTTCACCGACAGCCATGAGGTGAGTGCCGAGGACATCGACCGGTTCGTCGAGCTGACCGGGGACTCGTTCTACGCCCACACCGACCCGGTTGCCGCGGCGGCGAACCCGCTGTTCGGCGGGATCGTGGCGCATGGTTACTACGTGATCTCGCGGGTCGCCGGCCTGTTCGTGGACCCGGCTCCCGGGCCGGTGCTGGCCAACTACGGCCTGGACAACCTGCGCTTCATTACACCGGTCAAGGTCGGTGACCAGATCCGGGCGCAGCTGACCTGCAAGGAGACGAAGGCCCGCCAGACCGAGAACTACGGCGAGGTGCGCTGGGACCTGGTGGTGAAGAACCAGGATGACGAGCTCGTTGCCAGCTACGACGTGCTCACCCTGGTCGCCAAGCGTCCTGAGTAATGCGTGAACGGGGCTCACAGGTTTCTCTGTAATTCCTCCAAGCTTGCGACCACCTCGGCGGGGTTAGCTGAATTTCGAACCCGACAGACGATCCCGAACTGAGGTGGTCATGATGACCGACCAGCCGACCGATAGCACCGAGTCCGCGAACAATGGCCAGCCGGCCGAGGTAAGCCAGCCCGGACCGGGCTGGTCAGCCGCGCAGCAGTACCCCTTCCACCCGCAGGGCGCCTACGGCGGTTACCCGCCGGCCGGCTCCTACGTCCAGGACGGCCCGTACAGCCAGTACGCGCCCAGCGGGGAGCCAGCGCCGTTCGGCGGCTACCAGCCCCAGTACCCGACCGGCCAGTACCCGACCGGCCAGTACCCAGGCAACCCGTACGGCCCGGCCCAGTACGGCGCGGGTCAGTACCCGACCGGTCCGTACGGCAATTCGTCCTACCCGGCCGGTTCATACGGCCCCGGCGGTCCCTATGGCGGCGGCCCGTTGCCGCCCGGACCGGATTTCTGGTCGCCGCCGCCAGTGCCGCCCAAGTCCCGCTCGCACCGGCTGGTTTACGGCTCGGTGGCAGCGGCGGTCGCGGCCGCACTGGCGATTGGCGGCATCGCCCTGGCGGTGGACCACGCCAACAAGAGCAGCAACCAGCAGACCTCGCTGAGCACGCCGACCCAGCAGGGCCCGCTCAGCGGCAATGGCAACGACGGCAGCGGCCTCGGCCTCGGTAACGGCCTCGGCGGCGGTGACGACGGCTCGGCCGGCAGCGGCACTACCGGCACCACCGGGCAGGCCAGTTCGGCTCAGCAGGTGGGCATCGTCGATATCAACACCACGCTGGACTACGGCCAGGGCAAGGCAGCCGGCACCGGC
>JBDSAN010000408.1:0-4555 GCA_039922115.1 Jatrophihabitantaceae bacterium | reverse complement strand
CGCCTCGACCACCGAGATCGTCGGCCGGCTGCGCAGCCGGACCCAGGTGCTGGGCACCCGCGATGCCGCCCAGCTGCGCGCGCTGCTCGCCGAGGAATTGCTGACCGCGCTGCGGCCCGAGCTTGATCGTGACCTGCGCACCAGCCGTGCCAACGGCGAGCCGGCCGTGCTGCTGGTGGTCGGGGTGAACGGCACCGGCAAGACCACCACCTGCGGCAAGCTGGCCCGGGTGCTGGTCGCCGACGGGCGCACCGTGCTGCTCGGCGCTGCTGACACCTTCCGGGCCGCGGCCGCCGACCAGCTACAGACCTGGGGGGCCCGGGTCGGCGCTGAGACGGTGCGCGGACCAGAAGGTGGCGACCCGGCCAGCGTGGCCTTCGAGGCGGTGAAGCTCGGCCGCGAGACCGGGGTGGACGCGGTACTGATCGACACCGCTGGCCGGCTGCACACCAAGGTCGGCCTGATGGACGAGCTGGGCAAGGTGAAGCGGGTGATCGAGCGGCACGGTCCGATCGATGAGACGCTGCTGGTGCTCGATGCCACCACCGGCCAGAACGGGCTGACCCAGGCCCGGGTGTTCACCGAGGTCGCCGAGGTCACCGGCGTGGTGCTGACCAAGCTGGACGGCAGCGCCAAGGGCGGCATCGTCATCAGCGTCCAGCGCGAACTCGGCGTACCGGTCAAGCTGGTCGGCCTGGGTGAGGGTGCCGATGACCTGGCCCCGTTCGACCCGGAGCAGTTCGTCGAGGCGTTGCTCGGCTGAGCTGACCAAATTCGCTGGCCGGATCAGGCACCCAGCCGCTGCGCCGGTCGGGCGCAACCTGGCATGCTCAGCCCAGTATCTCCAATTCGCAATGGCGCGAAGGGAACCATCGGTGAAGGCACTGTTCAAATCATCAGCGGCACCAGGCTTCGACTTCGTCGACCGGCCGGAGCCGGAGCCGGCGGCCGCCGAGGTCAAGATCCGGGTTCTGCGGACCGGGCTGTGCGGCACCGACCTGCACATCGAATCCTGGGACGCCTGGGCGCAGAGCGAGATTCGCACCCCGCTGATCCCCGGCCACGAGTTCTACGGCGAGGTGGTCGCGCTCGGAGCCGACGTCCGCGATGTCCGGATCGGTGATCGGGTGTCCGGCGAGGGCCACATCGTCTGCGGCACCTGCCGCAACTGCCGGGCCGGCCGCCGCCAGATGTGCATCCGGACGTTGAGCGTCGGAGTGCACCGCGATGGCGCGTTCGCCGAGTACGTGGTGATCCCGGAAAGCAACGTCTGGGTGCATTCGGTCGACATCGATCCCGATCTTGGCGCGATCTTCGACCCATTGGGCAACGCCGTGCACACCGCGCTGAGCTTTCCGCTGGTTGGCGAGGACGTCCTGATCACCGGCTGCGGCCCGATCGGGCTGATGGCCGCCGCGATCAGCCGTCATATCGGCGCCCGGTTCGTGGTGGCCACCGACGTCAGCCCGACCCGGCTGCAGCTGGCCAAGCAGATGGGCGTGGACCTCGCGGTGGACGTCACCAGCTCGACGATCGCCGAGGCGCAGCGAACCCTGGGCATGCGCGAGGGATTCGACATCGGCCTGGAAATGTCAGGCCATCCCGGCGCGCTGCCGGACATGATCACGAACATGAACCATGGCGGCCGGATTGCCATGCTCGGCCTGCCCAGCCAGCCGATCTCGGTGGACTGGGGACGGGTGGTCACGCATATGCTGACCATCAAGGGAATCTATGGCCGCGAGATGTATGAAACCTGGTACGCGATGAGCGCGATGCTGCAGGCCGGTGACCGGTTGCGCGAGTCGATCACCGCGCTGGTCACCGACCGGTTCGCCGCGCAGGACTGGGCGTCAGCCTTCGGCGCTGCCAGATCTGGCAATGCGGGCAAGGTAGTTCTCGATTGGTCAGCAGTCTAAGTCAGCAGTTTAAGGAGCCTCGCCGATGTATGGCAGCACGCGTGATCAGCTTGCCGCGACCCTCGCCGAGATCGAGGCAGCGGGGCTCTACAAGCACGAACGGCAGCTCGGCTCGGCGCAGTCGGCGCACATCGATTCGGCCGGCCGCGAGGTACTGAACTTCTGTGCCAACAACTACCTCGGCCTGGCCGATCACCCGGCGGTGCTCGCCGCGGCGCACAAGGCGCTGGACGAGTGGGGCTTCGGGATGGCCAGCGTCCGGTTCATCTGCGGCACCCAGAGCCAGCACGTGGAGCTGGAGCGGCGGATGTCGCAGTTTCTGGGCACCGAGGACACGATCCTGTACTCGTCCTGCTTCGATGCCAATGGCGGGGTGTTCGAGACGCTGTTCAACGCCAGCGACGCGATCATCTCCGACGAGCTCAACCACGCCTCGATCATCGACGGCATCCGGTTGTCCAAGGCTCGCCGGTTCCGCTACCGCAACCGGGACATGGCCGATCTGGAAGCTCAGTTGCTGGCCGCGGCCGGCTCGCGGCGCCGGGTGATCGTGACTGATGGCGTGTTCTCGATGGACGGCTACCTCGCGCCGCTCGCCGCGATCTGCGACCTGGCCGACCGCTACGACGCGCTGGTCATGGTGGACGACTCGCACGCGATCGGCTTCGTCGGCGAGCATGGCCGGGGCACTGCTGAGCTGGCCGGGGTGCAGGACCGGATCGACATCTTCACCTGGACGTTCGGCAAGGCGCTCGGTGGCGCCTCCGGCGGCTACGTCGCCTCGCACGCCGAGGTCGTCAAGCTGTTGCGGCAGCGTTCCCGGCCTTACCTGTTCTCCAACAGCGTCGCCCCGCCAGTGGTAGCCGGCTCGCTGGCAGCGCTGGACCTGGTGGCCAGCAGCAGCGAGCAACGAGAGGTGTTGCGAGGCAACGCCGAACTGTTCAGGCGCCGGATGACCGAGGAGGGCTTCGACCTGCTCGACGGCGAGCACCCGATCATCGCGGTGATGATCGGTGAGGCCGCCAAGGCCGCCCAGCTGGCCGACGCGATGCTCGAACACGGCGTGTTCGTGATCGCGTTCAGCTACCCGGTGGTGCCTCAGGGCAAGGCTCGAATCCGGGTGCAGCTGTCGGCCAGCCACTCCGAGGCCGATGTCGAGCAGTGCGTGCAGGCATTCGTGGCGGGCCGGGCCGCACTGGCCTAGCCCGGCTGGGCTTACCCGGCTGGGTCAACCCCCGCCGGCTGCCCGGTTTCGGACGGTTGGCCAGCTGGCCTGAGCTGCGCTGGTGGGGAACTGTGTCGCGTGCGAGGTATAACGGAAGGGCCAGCCCAACAAGCTCAGCCCTCCAATACGCTTAGCCCCAACAAGCTCAGCCCAAACAAGCTAGGAGTCTTTGCATGCGTTCTGTCACCGCCTATGCCACGGCCGGCCCGAAGGCCCCGTTCGGCAAGACCACCATCGAGCGGCGGGACCTCGGAGCTCGTGACGTACTGATCGAGATCGCCTATGCCGGGATCTGCCACTCCGATATCCACACCGCGCGCGAGGAGTGGGGCGAGGCAATCTTCCCGCTGGTGCCCGGCCACGAGATTGCCGGCGTGGTAGCCGAGATCGGCGGCGAGGTCAGCAAGTACGCCGTCGGCGATCGGGTCGGCGTCGGCTGCATGGTCGATTCCTGCCGCGAGTGCGAGAACTGCAAGGCCGGCGAGGAGCAGTACTGCCTGCCCGGCAACGTCGGCACCTACGACTCGATCGGCCGGGACGGCCGGCCCACCGAGGGTGGCTACTCGACCCACATCGTGGTCGATCAGGATTACGTGCTGGCCATCCCGGAAGGCATCTCGCTGGACGTGGCCGCGCCGCTGCTGTGCGCCGGGATCACCCTGTACTCACCGCTCAAGCACTGGAACGCCGGGCCGGGACGCAAGGTGGCCATCGTCGGCATGGGTGGCCTTGGCCATATGGGCGTCAAGATCGCGCACGCGCTCGGGGCCGAGGTCACGGTGCTGTCCCAGTCGCTGTCCAAGCAGGCTGATGGCGAGCGGTTCGGCGCCGATCACTACTACGCCACCTCGGACGAGGCCACCTTCGAGCAACTGGCCGGCACTTTCGACCTGATCATCAACACTGTGTCGGCGGACCTGCCGATGGACCGCTACCTGTCGTTGCTGCGACTGGACGGGACGCTGGTCAACGTCGGCGCGCCGCCGGAGCCGCTGCCGGTCTCGGCGTTCTCGCTGATCGGGCAGCGCCGTAGCTTCGCCGGCTCGATGATCGGTGGCATCAGCCAGACCCAGGAGATGCTGGATTTCTGCGCCGAGCACGGCTTGGGTGCCGAGGTCGAGGTGATCAGCGGCGAGCAGATCGACGAGGCCTACGACCGGGTGGTCGGCAGCGACGTGCGGTACCGCTTCGTGATCGACACGGCCACCTTCTAGGCCGTTCGGTCAGCTAAGCCGGCCAGCTAAGCCGGCCAGCTAAGCCGGTCGGCTGCTAACTCGGTCGGCGGTACTGGTGGGTGCCCGGGGTTCAGACCCCGGGCACCACGCCCAGGTCCTGATAGACGCCCAGCGGGTTACCCCACGGGTCGGTCAGGTTGGCGAAGGCGACCAGGCCCGGCAGCACCTTGACGTCG
>JBDSAN010000407.1:0-3801 GCA_039922115.1 Jatrophihabitantaceae bacterium | reverse complement strand
TGACCAGATCAGATCGCGCCTCACCGGCGAACGGCATGGCGCTGAAGTCGCAAATGCGTGACCAAGGGAGTCGGCCGGCATCGCGGTGACCCATCGGATCGACCTGTCCGGCGACCGGCCGGCCCCTGTCGTACCCGGCCGGCGCAGCGCGACCGGCCACACCTCGATAAACGACACGGCCGTGTCCATCGGCGCGCTAGACATAGGAAGAAGCCTGGCAACATGAACCTGCGAAGCGCTGCCGACGAGGCGACCGAGACCTTTCAGGTACCGCGGCTGATCCGGCTGGCTCCGAACCTGTACGCGGTCTGCTTCACCCTGATGAAGATGATCCCGGCCCGCTATATCCTGCGCCGGGCGGCCGCCGAGGGCTTGTTGACACCGGACACGATCATCGTCGAGACAACCTCGGGGACCTTCGGCCTGGCCCTGGCGATGCAGGCAGTGCACCTGGATCGAAAGGTGATCCTGGTCAGCGACCCGGTGATCGACGAGCGGCTCTACCGCCGGCTGACCGACCTCGGTGCGGTGGTCGACCGGGTGCCTGCCGCCGCCGGCCAGATCGCCGGCGGCTACCAGATCGCCCGGCTCAACCGGCTCGCCGAGGTGAAGGCAGCCCACGAATCGACTTTCTGCCCCGAGCAATACTCCAACCCGGACAACCCGCGCTCGTACGCCACGGTCGCCGAGCAGTTCCTGGAGACCCTCGGCCAGGTCGACTGCGTGGTCGGGCCGGTCGGGTCCGGCGGTTCGATGTGCGGCACCGTAGGCAACCTGCGCTCGGTGCTGCCGGAATGCCGCGCGGTCGGCGTCGACACCCACGGCAGCGTGCTGTTCGGCCACCAGGACGGCCCGCGCGAGCTGCGCGGGCTGGGCATGAGCGTGCTGCCGGCCAACCTCGATCACGAGCTTTTCGACAGCGTGCACTGGTGCTCACCGGCTGCCGCCTATGCCGCCACCAGGCAATTGCACCGCCGGCACGCGCTGTTCATGGGCCCGTCCGGTGGTGCCGCTTACCTGGTCGCGCGCTGGTGGGCCGCGCAGAACCCGAGCGCGCTCACCGTGGTGATGCTGCCCGACGAGGGTTACCGCTACCAGGACACCGTCTATGACGACCAGTGGTTGCAGGCGGCCGGGCACCTGGACCAACCGCTGCCCGACGAGCCGATCGAGGTGACTGACCCGAGCCGGCCGGCCGGCGCCTGGACCAGCTTCGACTGGGGACGACGCTCCTATGCCGAGGTGATGAACCACGTCGGCGCGGGGACGTCCGCGCTGACCGGCGTCCGATGACCGGTCGGCTGACCGGCGAGATCGGCCAGCGAACCCGCCGGCTGATCTATGGCGAGCTCGGTGCCGCCGATATCGCCGCTGAGCTGAACCTGCAGACCACCGTCGATCAGGCACACGTGCTGATGCTGGCCGGCCAGGGCCTGGTCGCGGCACCGGCCGCGCGGGGACTGCTCGAATGCATCGGACGGTTGCGCGAACAGCAGTACGCGCCGCTGATCGGACGGCCCGCGCCGCGCGGGCTGTACTTGATGTATGAGGGATACCTGATCGAGCAGCTCGGCCCGGACGTCGGCGGCATGCTGCACACCGGCCGATCCCGCAATGATCTCAAGGTGACCTGCACGCTGCTCCGGCTGCGCGCCTGGCTGATCGAGTTCGCCGAGCAGGCCACCCGGCTGGAGGCGATCCTGCTGGCCCGGGCCCGGGCCTATCAGGACGTGCTGATGCCGGTTTACACCCACTTTCAAGCAGCATTACCGATCAGCTACGGCTACTACCTGCTCGGGATCGCCGAGGCGCTCGGCCGGGATCTGCAGGCATTGCGCCAGCTCGCCGATGGCCTGCTGGTCAACCCGCTCGGCGCCGGTGCGGTCGCCGGTTGCGACCTGCCGATCGATCCGGACCACACCGCCCGGTTGCTGGGCTTTCAGCGCAGCACCAGGCATGCGCTGGACGCGGTGGCCAGCCGGGACGTGCCGCTGCGGCTGCTCGGATCGGTCGCCTCGATCGCGATCACGCTCAGCAGGTTGGCCGCCGACCTGCAGCTGTGGAGCAGCGTCGAGTTCGGCTTCCTGCAGTTTCCGGATCGGCTGGTCGGCGGCAGTTCAGCCATGCCGCAGAAGCGCAACGCGTTCCTGCTCGAACATCTGCGGGCCAAGCCGGCCCAGGTGATCGGTGCCTGGTCGGCAGCCGCCGCGGCGATGTCGGCGACCCCGTTCACGAACTCGATCGAGGTCGGCACCGAGGCGGTGGCCAGCATCTGGCCCGGCCTGACCGCCGCCGAGCATTCGGTGCTGCTGAGCCAGGTGCTGGTCAGCGGCGCCCGTCCGGTCCCGGACCGGATGGCCGAGCGTGCCGAGCACGGCTTCACGACCGCGACCGCGGTGGCCAACCGCCTGGTACAGCAGGGGATTGCCTTCCGGTCAGCTCACCGCGCGGTCGGTGATGCGGTGCGGTTGGCGGCCGAGGCAGGCTCGACCGAGCTGGCCGACTTCGGCCCGGACGGCTGGCTGGCCGGCATCGACCGCTCATCGATCCAAGCGCGCGGGCTGCTGGCCGCTCAGGCCTACGGTGGCGGACCGGGCGCCTTCAGCAGCACTCTTGCCACGGCGATCGCACGCTGGCAGGACGACCGTCGCTGGCACACCGAGCTGCGCCGCGCGTCGGTCACGGCCGAGCAGCAATTGCAGGCCGAACTCGATCGGCTGCTGACCGATCCGGTCACGCCGGCCGCGAGCGGGGACGCCGCGTGAGTGAATCGCTGCTTGTCCTGGTCGAGAGCAACACCACCGGCACCGGTCGAATGTTCTGCGAGCGAGCCCGCGGGCTGGGGCTGCGTCCGATCGCCTTCGTCCGCGACCCGGCCCGCTACCCCTACCTCGACCAGGACGGCGTGGACGTCCGGCAGCTCGACACCACCGACCCGGACGCGCTGCTGCGAGCTGCCCGGCAGCTGGCCGGCCAGGTGCTCGGGGTGACCAGCAGCTCGGAGTACTTCATCGCCACCGCAAGCCGGCTGGCCGGCCAGCTCGGGCTGCCGCACCCAGATCCGATGGCAGTCACCGCCTGCCGGAACAAGGCCGAGCAGCGGGCGCTGCTGCGCCACGCAGGCCTGCCCGGTCCGGACTTCGAGCTGGTCCGCTCGCCAGCTGACGCGGTCGCGGCCGCCGAGCGGATCGGCTGGCCGGTGGTGGTCAAGCCCCCCACCGGTTCCGGCTCCGTTGGCGTCCGGCTTTGCACCGACCCGGCGCAGGTGAGCGCCGCCGCCGCCGCGATCCTGGCCGCCGACCTGGCTACCGCCGGCATCCCCGAACAGGACTCGGTGCTGGTCGAGCAATACCTGACCGGCCCGGAATTCTCGGTGGAATGCTTCGACCGGCAGGTCATCGGCTGCACCGCCAAGCACCTGGGCCCGCAGCCCTACTTCGTCGAGGTCGGGCATGACTTTCCGGCACCGCTGGACGAGCCGGCCACTGCCGAGCTGGCCGAAGCCGCCCTGGCCGGCTTGGCCGCGCTCGGACTCGGCTGGGGCCCGGCGCATGTCGAGCTTCGGCGCACCCCCGCCGGGCCGCGGATCGTCGAGGTGAACCCCCGGCTGGCCGGCGGGATGATCCCGCGACTGGTCCTGGAAGCAACCGGGATCGACCTGATCGAGCTCACCGTTGCCCGGGCCGCCGGCCTGCCGGTCGAGATCGTGCCGAGCAGGGATCGAACCGCGGCGATCCGGTTCCTGCTGGCCGCGCGATCCGGCACCCTGACCGAGGTCAGCGGCCTGGAGCTGGCCCGGCG
>JBDSAN010000406.1:0-9533 GCA_039922115.1 Jatrophihabitantaceae bacterium | reverse complement strand
CCGGGTCGAGGTTTCCGGTCGGCTCGTCGGCCAGCAGCACCAGCGGCCGGTTGACGAAGGCCCGGGCGATCGCCACCCGCTGCTGCTCACCGCCGGACAGCTCGTTCGGGTAGCGGTGCGCCTTGCCGTCCAGGCCGACCATCTCCAGCACTTCGGGGACCGACCGGGTGATCGAGCGCTGGGACTTGTTGATCACTTCCAGGGCGAAGGCGACGTTCTCGAACACGGTCTTCTTGGGCAGCAGCCGGAAGTCCTGGAACACGCAGCCGATCCCGCGCCGCAATTCGGGCACCTTGCGGCCGGGCAGCTTGGCGATGTCCTTGCCGTTGACGATCACGCTGCCCTTGGTGGGGACGTCCTCGCGCAGCAGCAGCCGCAACACCGAGGACTTGCCGGACCCGGACGCGCCGATCAGGAAGACGAACTCGCCCTTGTCGATATCGAGCGACACACCGTCCAATGCGGGACGGGTGCTGGCCGGGTAGATCTTGGTGACGTTCTGGAGCGCAATCACGGGAGGCCATCCTACCTTCCGAGGCTGGCAGTTCCGGTTTGTCAGTGATCGGCGGCGGGTTGGCTCGCAGGCGCCGGAGGCTGGTGTGGCCTAGAATCAGGACAAACATCGAAGGAGCTGACATGACGGGTGTGCAGGACCTGAATTCCATAGCTATTGCGGAGTTCCGGGAGAATTCCGGGTGGATTGGCGGTAACTACGAGGGCACACCGATGTTGCTGCTGCACACCATCGGTGCCAAGTCCGGCGCTGAGCGGGTGAACCCGGTCATGTACCGGCCGGTCGATGGCGGTCTGGCGGTATTCGCTTCCAACACTGGCGCCGAGACCCACCCCGACTGGTATCACAACCTGCTGGCCCAGCCGGACGTGCAGATCGAGATCGGCACCCAGACCGTCCCCGTACATGCGCGGGTGGCCGAAGGCGTCGAGCGGGAACAGATCTGGCAGGCGCACGCGCAGGAGTACCCGCCGTTTGCCGAGCACCAGTCCAAGATCAGCCGGCTGATTCCGATCGTGGTCCTAGAGCCGGTCAGCTAGGTCGGCCAAGCAGACTGGGCCAAGCAGACTGGGCCAAGCAGACCGGGCCAAGCAGACTAGGCCGAGCGCCGCCAGCGGATGCCGGCCTCGATGAAGTCGTCGATGTCGCCATCGAGCACCGCCGACGGGTTGCCGACCTCGTGCTCGGTGCGCAGGTCCTTGACCATCTGGTACGGGTGCAGGACGTAGGAGCGCATCTGGTTGCCCCAGCTGTTGCTGCCGTCCTTGAGCGCGTTCATCACCGCCTGCTCCTCCTCGCGGCGACGCTCCAGCAACTTGGCCTGCAGCACCGCCATCGCCGAGGCCCGGTTCTGAATCTGGCTGCGCTCGTTCTGGCAGCTCACCACGATGCCGGTCGACAGGTGGGTGATCCGGACCGCCGAATCGGTGGTGTTGACGCCCTGCCCACCCGGCCCGGACGAGCGGTAGACGTCCACCCGGATGTCGTCCTCGGGGATGTCGACGTGATCGGACTGCTCCACCACCGGCAGCACCTCGACCCCGGCGAACGAGGTCTGCCGGCGTCCCTGGTTGTCGAACGGGCTGATCCGGACCAGCCGGTGGGTGCCCTGCTCGACCGACAGCGTGCCGTAGGCATAAGGCGCCTTGACCTGGAAGGTGGCCGACTTGATGCCGGCCTCCTCGGCGTAGGACGTGTCATACACCTCGGTGGGGTAGTTGTGCCGCTCGGCCCAGCGCAGGTACATCCGCATCAGCATCTCGGCGAAGTCGGCAGCATCGACGCCACCGGCCTCGGACCGGATGGTGACCAGGGCTTCGCGCGAGTCGTAGGCGCCGTTGAGCAGGGTCTGCACTTCCAGCTCGCCGATCAGCTTCTTCAGCTTGACCAGCTCGACCTCGACCTCGGTGCGTGCGTCGGTGGCGTCGGCTGCATCCCCAGCGGCCTCGGCCATCTCCCAGAGCACGCCGGCGTCGTCCACCCGGCTGCGCAAGTCTTCCACCCGGCGGATCTGGCCCTGGGTGTGGCTGAGCTTCGAGGTCACCTTCTGGGCGTTCTCGGGGTCGCTCCACAGGTCCGGGTCCGAGGCCAGCTTCTCCAGCTCGGCCACCTGGCCACGCAACTTGGGCACGTCCAGGACTGCCTCGATACTGGCCAGGGTTGCCGACAACTCTTTTAGCTCGGCGGGTACGTCAGTCACAGCAGTTCAGACTACTGGTTCGCATCCGGTCGAACCGCCACACAGGTCGGCGTCCCGATCGGATACTGGCCTGCTGAGCGCAGCCGGGCGCCGCCGTCCTCGAGCGCGAACACGGTGAGCAGGTCGCCGTGCTGGTTGGCGCTGATCAACCAGTCGCCGGCCAGCGCGAAGTGCCGGGGCCAGCCCGGCCCGACCGGGTACTCGGCCAGCCGCACCGGGCTCGGGCCGTCCAGGCCAAAGACGGCGATGGTGTCCGGGTAGCGGTTAGACAGGTAACCGAGCCGGCCGTCGGCGGACAGGCTGAACTGGGCCGGCAGGTTGCGGATCGGCTGCTCGCTGGCCGGGGTCGTCGCGACCACCTCGAACGAGCCGGGGCCGAGCTCGTCCAGCGTGAGCAGCTGGCCGGACAGCTCAGCCACCAGGTACGCCCGGCCCGGCATCGCCGAGCGAACCAGCTGCCTCGGCCCGCAGCCGGCCGGCAGGCTGGTCACCGCGATGGCGCTGAGCAGCCCGTTGTCGAGCCGGTAGCTGACCACCTGGTCGATGCCCAGGTCCACCGCGCTGATCAGCTCACCGGCCGGCTCGGCGAGCTCGTCCAGCACCACCATGTGCACGTGCGGGCCGGCTTGGCGGTCCTCATCCGGCCCGTGGCCACTGTGGGCGGCCAGGTCGGTGCGCGCGATGATGCTGCCGTCGGCGGCCAGCTCGAAGGCGGCCAGGCTGCCGGATCCGTAGTTCGCGGCGTAGAGCCGGCGACCGTCCGGGCTGATCGCCAGGTGGCAGGGCTGCCTGCCACCGGTGGCCACGCTCGCGAGCAGCCGCAATCGCCCCTTCTCGACCAGGACGGCGCTGACCTGGCCGTCGTCGATCTCGCTGGCGGCGTAGAGCACCGGGCGGCTCGGATGCCAGACCAGCCAGGACGGCGAGGCCAGCGCCAAGCTGTCCAGCACCGTGAGCTGGCCGCTGGCCCGGTCGAAATCGGCCAGCGTGATACCGGTGCCCCGGCCGTCGGATTCGGCGGTGTAGCAACCGATGCCGAGCAGGCTCATGGCCGGCTGGTGGACTCTGCGGTTTCAGTGGCAGCGGTGGCCTCGTCCAGCTGCTGGCTGGACCGGGCCCGCTCGCCCGATTCGGACGCCGGCTCCTCGGCCAGCACCCGGCCGTACCGGCTGAGCACCCGATCGCGCAGCCTGGCGTCGCTGCGCGGTACCGGCTGGATGAAGATCTCGTCCAGCGAGGCGAACTCCGCGCGCAGGTCGGTGTCGATCCGCACGCAGGCCCGCTCCAGGTCGGTCGCGGTGAAGTCGTCCTCGAAGTCGACCCGGGCGCACAGCAGGATCCGGTCGACCCCGGTCATCATGGTCAGCACGTCGACCACGTCCACGATCTCGGGCTGTTCCTCCAGCCGGGTCGCGATCCGGCGGACCAGGCGCAGGTCAGCCTGCTTGCCGATCAGCAGGCCCTTACAGGTTTGGGCGAGCGCGAACGCCGCACCGATCAGCAGCACCCCGATAGCCAGCGAGGCGGCACCGTCCCAGAACGCCGAGCCGGTCAGCTGGTGCAGCCCGACCCCGGCGCCGGCCAGCAGCAGGCCGATCAGGGCGGCCGAGTCCTCCAGCACCACGCTCTTGACCGTCGGGTCGTCCGGGTCGCGCAGGTAGGAGCGCACCGAGCGGCGGCCGCGCTTGGCCGCGCTGCTGGCCTGGCCGACTGCCTGCCGGAACGAGATCGCCTCCAGCACGAACGCGATCGCCAGCACCGGATAGTTGATCCACAGCCGGTTGGAGTCCTCGTGGCCGCCGAGCACCGTGTGCAAGCCCTGGAAGATCGAGAACGCGGCCCCGGAAATCAGGATGGTGACCGCTGCGAGCAGCGACCAGAAGTAGCGTTCCTTGCCGTAGCCGAAAGGGTGAACTCGATCGGCCGGCCGCTGTGAGCGGCGCAGCGCGGTGAGCAGCAACAGCTCGGTGGAGCTGTCACCGGCCGAGTGCGCGGCTTCGGACAGCAGCGCGCCGGAACCGGTGACCAGGCCGGCCGCGAGCTTCAGCAGGCCGACGCCCAGGTTCGCTCCGAGCGCGAGCAGCACCGTGACAGTGCTCTCGCCAGACTCTGCCTGCTGGTCTGCCGGTTGGTTGGTCATCGGACACAGCGTATTGCCCCTGCCGATAACCGGCACTGCCAGCCACCCAGTCAGCGATTTGCTAGATCGGGAAGCCGTTGTTGTCGGTGTGCAGCGACTGGGTGGCGAACTTGCCGAAGTAACCGGCCAGCTTGCCGTCCGCAGTCTGGACGACCACGCAGCCGTCCTGCCAGATGCCGTCCTGGGAGTGGAACTGCGAGTTGATCGGGTCGCCCTGGTTCATGTGAATGTCGTGCATGCCGGGATAGGGGTTCGGGTTGGCGTAGGGCGCGCCGAACACGTACACCCGGGTGGACGGTTGCACCAGCGCGACCAGGGCATTGCCTGCCTCGTTGCCGGTGACGTCCTTCCAGACCTTCTCGTTGGTACGGAACAGGCCGTTCATGAAGGTGAGGATGACCGCCAGGCAGCCTTCAGGTTGCTGGACCAGCGGGCTGCGGAGGTAGTCGATCGCGCCGGAGGAGGCATTGCGCGGCAACTGGTGATAGCCGTCGGTGAGCGCCGCGATCGGGGCGAACAGGCCTTCGTCGAGGGAGTTCAGCACCATGTACTGAAAGATGCCGTTGGGCTCGTTGACGTCCACCGCGCACTGGTAGAGCACGCCGCCGGCGCGCAGGTAGATTATCTCGTGCAGCCATTGGCCCTGATGGGAATCGGCGTGGTCGTAGGCCCCGATGGTCACTCCGTAGTCGGCCAGCATCGCGCTTGGTTCTCCTGCCTGGGCGGACTGGTTTGCCGCCCCTGACAGGTCTAGAGGACGTGGAGTGCCCGTTAGATACCGTCGACCTGCGCAAGCGGACTTGTTGGGCTAACCCTCGGCACTTAGGTGACCAGGAGCCTCCAGCGACTTCCTGACCGGAAAGCCCAGCTAGCGCAGGGTGCTGCGGGCGCTGGCGGTGGCGTGTTCGTCGATGCCGTTGGCGTGGCCGATAACGGCGCCGAAGGCGACCCGGACGTGCCGGTGGCAGTCGGCGTGGACGGTGTGGCCGTCCGGGCTGAGGCCTGCCTGGATCACGACATCGGAGCGTTGCGGATCGCGGGCCAGGTAATCCGCGGTCGCCTGCTGCACCCCGGCCAGCGGCAGCGCGGCATCCAACGGCTGGCTGCGGGCAGTCGCGGCATCCAGGGCGTCGGCTGCCGACAGCGCGGCCCCGTCGCAGATCGACTGCAGGTCCCGCTGTTTGGCGAACGCATCACCAGCCAACACAGCCCCGGCAACCATCAGCAGCGCGATCAAGAAGAACCCGAGAATCAATGGGGTTACCGAACCACGCTCACCACCCACCCGACAAGGCCGGCTCACCGGAACGTCCGGTAATCATCCAGGTGCACCAGGTACCGACCGATGGTCACCACTCCCCTGCCAGCCAACACAGTCGGCACGGCTGGCAGGGCCTGATGCCGGATCACGCACACCTGAAACTGGCCGCCCGCTACCAGTTGCGGCGCAAGGTCCGGCCCGTTGACGCAGTCGGCATCGGCCGCGACGTAGCGCAGCTGCACATCCGAGGGCGAAAGCCCTTGATTGGCAAGCGCGATCCGCAACGCCGCCTGCGCCCGGGTGTCAGCTTGCGCCGCATCGTCAGCAGTCGCGATTGCCCGTCCGACGTCCCTTGCCGCATTCGTGGTTGCCAACCGAGCCCGCTGCAACACCGCCACCGTCACGATCAGGTAGATCAGCGGAACCAGCACCACGAGCGCCACGAACACGAACTCGACGATCGCATTTCCACTGTCATCAGCAGCCAGCTGCCGCAATCTCACGGCGGGTCCTTCAATGACCGGGCGGTGACCTCGATCCGGACGAACGCACCGATCGGCAGCAGCAGCGACTTGATCCGTCCCCGGCACTGGACCTGGGACGTGACCAGTCCGGAGTCGGGGTCGGTCACCGATCCACCCGTGCACGGCAGCTGATTCGCCAGCGAGGCACCGATACCGTGTGCGATCACGCTGGATGCCCGAGCACCACCAGCGACCGGATCCACATTGGCGTTCGCGCCATACCGAGCACCATCGGCAGCGCCGGCCGAGGCCACTGACCGGACGTAGAACAGCGCCGCGACCTGCAGGACGGCCAGCAGCAGGAACACCAGCAGCACTGTGATCAGCGAGAATTCGACCACCGCCGAACCTCGATCATCGCGCAACCGACCGGACATCTACTTGCTGGCCTGCCCGGTCACCGAGTCGATCGCGTTTGAGATCGCGTCGGTAATCTTGGACTTGAACACCCCGAAGATCACCACCACCAGGCCCGCTGACATCACGGTAATCATTACCCATCCGGGCACATCGCCGCGCTCGGCACCGTCCCTGCGGACCCGGCGGGCGAACGCCAGGTAGTACGTGCCGAACCAGGCTGCCAGCAGTTGCGCCTCAACCATATCCGTCCCCTCGTTGCGTTGTTGGGCTCGATTGCCTTTATTGGGATAGCGAAACCAGCGTCAATAGGCCAGGGTAGAGCGCGAACAGTACGGTCACCGGCAAGATCATGAACACCACCGGCACCATCATCTGCAGCTCCTTGCGGCCGCCGGCTTCGAGCAGTGCCCGCTTGGAATGCTCGCGGACGTCGGTGGCCTGCGCCCGCAACACGCCGGCCAGCGGGGTACCGCGCTCGATCGCGACCACGAAGCCCTGCACGAACCGGCTGAACGGTTCCAGCGTGGTCCGTTCAGCGAGCCCGGCAAGCGCGCGGGTGATCGGCACGCCCGACCTGGCCTCGGCCAGCGCCGCGCTCAGGTCCCGGGTGAGTTCGCCCCTGGTCAGCGAGCACACCCGTTGCAGCGCGTCGATCGGCGCTTCGCCGGCCACCACTGCCAGCGCCAGCAGGTCGGCGATCACCGGGAACTCGGCGAGCATTGCCCTTTCCCGACGGGTCAATTGCTGCGACAGCCACCAGTCCCGGGCGAGCACCCCACCGACCGCGCCGATCAGGCCGGCGCCGGTCACCAGCACCGGATCGATGCCCCCGCGCAGCAAGGTCAGCACGATCAGGCCGAGAGTGCCGCCAACCAGGCCGATGCCACCCCAGACCAGTTGCTCGATCCGGAACTCGTCCAGCTCAGTGTCGGCACCCAAGCCGCCGAGCCGGCGCCGGACCGATTCCGAACCGCCGATCAGCCGGTCCAGCCGGCGAACCGCGTCGCCAACCAGCGGCCCGAGCAAGCTAGCGACCGCAGCGAACGGGCTATGGCTGGCTGGCCGAGCCAGCAGGGTGGACGGGGCCGGTGCCTCGGTGAGGTAGGGCGCGATCCGGTCGGCCAGCCGGACTGGCCGCAGCGGCGGTGACCAGCGCAGCGCGAGCAGCAGGCCGAGGCCGGCGAGCAGGCCAAGCAGCCCGCCGAGCCACCAGGTCATCGCAGCACCCGTGGTTCCTCGGGCAGCCGGCCGATCCGCACCATGATCCGGTAGGCGGCCAGGCAGACCGCGCCGCCGATCACCAGCAGCGTGACCCCGCCGGAGGAATCGAAGGTGCGCAGCGTGCTGGACTGGCTGCCGAGTAGCAGTAGCACCAGCCACGGTGCCGCGACCGCAAGTCGAGCAGCGTTGATCGTCCAGCCCTGGCGGGTTTCCAGTTCCGATCGGGTACGGGCATCGATGCGCAGCAGCTCCGACAGCGTTCGCAGCACGGTGCCCAGATCCGAACCACCAACCTCGCGGGCAACCCGCAGCGTCTCGCAGACCCGATCGCCGACCGGGTCGGACAGGTCGACCTTCAGCGCGTCCAGGCATTCGGCGAACCGGCCGCTGGCGCGATAGCCGATACCGAACCGGGTGAACGCCGGTCGCAGCGGTTCCGGACCGTGCTCGCCGAGCGCGGTTAGCCCTTCGGGTAAGGACATTCCCGCTCGGACGGCGGAGGCGAGATTGTCGATCGCCTCGGGCCAGAGTTCGCGCAACGCGACCTGGCGTTGCTGGCGCAGCCGGCGCACGATCGCGATCGGTGCCAGGAAGCCGAACAGCGCGAAGCAGGCCGCAACCGCCGCGGTGCCGGTAATCAACTCGACCAGCAATCCGGCCAGCGCCGCCGCGATGAGCTGGATGCTCAGCAGCTGGCGTGAGCTCACCGACGCGATGCCAGCCTGCACGATCAGCTCGTCGCGCCGGCTGGACCAGCTCGACCTGCGCGCGGCCCGGGCCGGAGCGCGCGGCCCGCTGCGCCAGATCAGCAGCAGGCCGACGCCGGCGAGCAGGCCGGTGAGGGCACCCATCCGCGCTACCCGACCGGGATCCGGCGCGGTGTGCCGTGCAGCAGGTCGGCCAGGTCGTAGCCAGCTTGGACGTAACGGTCCTCGTGCGGCGGGTAGCCGGCCGCTCGGCGCAGTTCGCCCCCGACGGTGCCGAACAGCTCGGCGGTCTCGATAACCTCGCCTTCGGTACGGCCGGTGACACCGATGATCTCGCGCACCCGCCGCTGACCACGGTGATCGGTGGCCAGCTGCACCACCAGGTCGACCGAGGCCGCCACCGTCGGCACCACGAATGCGGCGCTGACGTTCTCACCTGCCAGCAAAGGCAGAACGCACATCTTGACCAGGGCTTCGCGGGCCGAGTTGGCGTGCAACGTGCACATCCCTGGAATGCCGCTGTTCAGCGCGATCAGCAGGTCCAGGCATTCTTCCTGCCGTACCTCGCCGACGATCAGCCGGTTCGGACGCATCCGCAGCGCCTCTTTGACCAGCCGGCGCAGGGTAATCTCGCCGGTACCTTCAAGGTTGGCCTGCCGGGTCTGCATCGACACCACATCGGCCAGTGGTAGCTGGAGTTCGAACACCTCCTCGGCCGTGATTACCCTTTCGGATGCAGGGATTGCCGCGCACAGCGCGTTCAACATGGTGGTCTTGCCAGCCTGGGTGCCACCGCTGACCAGGATGTTCAGCCCGGCCGCGACCGACGCTTCCAGAAACCGGGCAGCGTGCTCGGTCAGCGAACCGAGCCGGACCAGTTCGGCCAGCCCGGCCACCGTGATCACGAACTTGCGGATGTTGACTGCCATATGTTGTCGGGTGATTGTCGGGATCACCACGTGTAGCCGGGAACCGCTGAATTATCAGTATCTGAATCAAGACATGCGTAATTTTCTATTGTAGAAATATGGTCATTACACGTGGGAGCCATGTATACTTCGACTCATGCAGCTACAGTCCGGCCCAATCAAATTTCTGCATGCTTGC